>JAKFUY010000229.1 GCA_021732495.1 Legionellales bacterium
GGTCTAGGGGAGAACGCTCTCGATTAGCGCAATACGCGGCTCAACAACTGTAAGGAGTTTTTATGACTACAACCGCGATTACCTATGATGATGTATTAATGATACCCGCTTATAATCACCATGAGTCTCGACGTGTTGTCGATATTGGTTCGACAGATAGATTGGGTAAATTATCTTTAACGTTGCCTGTAATTAGCTCCAACATGGATACCATTACAGAAAGCAACATGGCTAATTTCATGAGCAGTAAAGGTGCTATAGGCGCCCTACACCGCTTCATGACAGTGGAAGACAATATTAAAGAACTTAAGGCCTGTACAGGCCCTGTGTTTGTATCAATTGGATGCACACGCGCCGAACTAGAAAGAGCAGAGGCTCTAAGAGATGCTGGCGCTGAGTATTTTTGCATCGATGTGGCCCATGCGCATGCAAAATACGTTGGGAAAACGCTAAAAATCTTAAGAAAATTACTTCTTAACCAATGTATTATGGCAGGAAATGTAGCCACCTACGCAGGTGCTGATTATCTTGCATCGTGTGGCGCAGATATTATTAAAGCAGGCATTGGTGGTGGGTCGGTATGCAGCACCCGCATTAAAACCGGTTTTGGAGTACCAATGCTAAGCTGCATCATGGACTGCGCAAGAACAGATCGGTCAATTGTTGCTGATGGTGGTCTTCGCACACCTGGAGATATCGTTAAAGCATTGGCGTTTGGTGCTGATTTTGTCATGATTGGCGGCATGTTGGCAGGAACAGAACCCACCCCAGGGCCTGTAATCACCAATGCAAATGGTGAGAAAGTAAAGAAATATCGAGGCATGGCATCCAAAGAAGCGCAAGAAGACTTTTTAGGTCATATGCATGAGTGGAAAACCTCTGAAGGCGTACAAACAGAAGTACCCTATCGTGAAGAGGCCGATGCCATCATCGCAGATATCATTGGTGGGCTTCGCTCAGGTTTGACCTACGCTGGGGCAAGTAAAATCCCAGAGTTGCAACGCAAATTAAACTACATGCTTGTCACAAATGCTGGCCGTATTGAGAGCCTGCCTCACAAAACCCTAACCGGTCAATAATGATGTCAGGACTGCAACCATTACATATTGTGATTTTAGCTGCGGGTCGGGGAAAAAGAATGCAAACTCTTCGACCCAAAGTTTTACATCATTTGGCAGGTAAAACGTTATTACAACATGTACTCACCACAGCAACGCATTTACAAGCTGATGCATTACATGTGATCGTCGGCCATGGGGCAGAAAAAATTCAAGAAACGGTGCCAGATTTTCCTGTGCACTGGGTCTATCAAGAGCAACAATTGGGTACTGGTCATGCTGTAATGCAGGCCTTGCCGCATATACCTGATAATGCACAAGTGCTGATTTTGTCTGGTGATGTGCCATTGATACAGCTTGATACTTTACAACGCATGGTGCAATTGGGCAAGGACTCCTTGACCTTAATGACTGCAAACTTAAGTAATCCGTTTGGCTTCGGCCGGATTATTCGCAATCCCGAAGGGCATGTGATAGCGATTATCGAAGAAAAGGATGCATCCCCTGAACAAAAAGATATCAGAGAAATATACACAGGCATTTGTTGTGCAAATGCCCAACAATTGAAAAATTGGCTACCTAAATTATCCACTCACAATGCTCAAAAAGAATATTATCTGACTGAAATAATTGGATTAGCAGTGGGCGATAGTATCAACATCCATAGTCTGGAGCCTAAATACCTATTTGAAATTCAAGGCATTAATACTTTAATGGAATTGCATGCTCTCGAGCGCACATGGCAAGAACATCTCGGGTCAAAACTGTTAGCCGAGGGTGTTCATGTGGCCGATATTCAACGCTTAGATATCCGCGGTCAACTCAACTGTGCAAGCGATGTTTATATCGATATCAATGTGATTATTGAAGGTGAAGTATCCATTGCTACCAATTCCCAAATTGGCGCCCATTGTATACTGAAAAACTCAAAGATCGGCAAAAACTGTATTATTCACCCCCACTCTATTCTAGACAATTGTATTGTTGAAGATCATTGTGAGGTGGGGCCTTTTGCAAGACTTCGGCCTGGAACCCACCTGAGCCATGATTGTAAAATTGGCAATTTTGTGGAAACCAAAAATTCAAGCTTTGGTGCATTCACCAAAACCATGCACTTAAGTTACATTGGAGATGCCGTAATTGGTCAACATGTAAACATTGGGGCGGGAACGATTACCTGTAACTATGATGGCGCGCATAAACACAAAACCATTATCAAAGACCATGCATTTATTGGTTCCGATACCCAGCTGATTGCACCTGTTGTGGTCGGAGAATACGCCACCATTGGAGCAGGGACCTCCTTGCGAGAAGATGCTCCAGACCATTCTCTGACCTTGAGCGCCAATCGCCAAAAAAGCATTCGAGGCTGGAAACGCAAAACAAAACCAATAAAAGAAACCTAGGCCGGATTAACTTCTCCTATAAATAGGCACATGCCGGTCAAATTCCTGCAACAAAGCTCGTTCAGCACAGGCTTTAATTTCCTTTCTCAAAACCTTCATATTTGTTTTTGAGCTCGTTTCATTTAAAGCTTTGAATGGCTCTGCCTTTTCTAAATCTCCAACTTTATTATCAGCGAACATCACATCCAGAAATTTCCTATAGCTCGTACTAGACTTGTCTTTTTTGTCTTTATTCGTATCAGGATAATATATAGCGTGAATATAATTGATTTCTTCAGGGTATCTGCGACACAATTCAAGCATTTTAACATCTCTCAAATCATGAAGTTGCCCATCTTTTTTTACTCGCTCTTGTTCAAACTTCGGCTGAGGAACGACCATGACCTTTTGAGAAGAATTGCTCCAGAGGGAGAAAATGCCGGAATAAGTGACTTCTTGAGCGCTTTGCTCAAGATTGATCAAATCATCACGATAGAGACAAATTAAATGCGCAAGATCTTGTTGCTCTTTTCGCCAACCATTTATTGGGTGAGCAGAGTGCTCTTTAAATAAACCATCAAGATCCTTTAATAACTTTATCCAGATCTGACTTTCACTTTTCCAGTACCACCAATATCCAACTCTCATCGAGCTCCATTGATCGGCAGCATCAAATAATGAAACAGCTTCATTCAATTGATCATATAACAAATCCAAGTTTTTCTTTGCGGGATCATTAATAAAATCTCGAAGGTAGGTATTTAAAGATGTAGTCATATTTTCAATGTCAGAATTAAAAAAGCTCATCAATTGCTTCCATAAGTTGCTACACCATCCAATAAAACGAGACCATAGACCCATTGCTGCAACTGGAAAGGGATAGAGTTCATCCAATTTCTCGCGAATATTTGCATAGAATCTTATTTCTTGCGCAGGTAAGATATGTTCTTTATGAAGCAAAAAATTCACCTCTTGATATACCTTCTTCCAAGTCAGAAAAGGTTGTGAGTTCCAAGACCAATAACCGAATTGCCATAGATGTTCTGGTCTATTTTGTTGATACAACATATGGGTAGATAGTAGACATTGATAAAAAGCATTCCAGTTTGCAAAAGATTCATCGTCATCAGCTGTATTTTTATTAAATTGTATCCAGGCGCTACGCAGACAATTTTCTGAGTACTGAAGTAAAGAACTTTGTTCTATACGGGTTGTGATTCCGTTTGATTTAAGATATTCAAAGACCATATCCAGGTGTGCAGTATTTTCAAGGTGTTTTGTATTGTTGCCTGTGCACGCATTAAGCATAACCAGCAATGGTTTATCATCCACAACTTTCTCAGTATATTCGCCATCATTTGCACAAAAACCAATTTTAAAGGAATTCTCACTACACTTGAAAAATAAAATTTCTTTTGCATGTACGACATTTTCTTGGTCATCTGCACTGGGCACCCCTAAGATAACTCTCGTTTTAGGATAAGGTATCGCACCTATTATTGCATTTAACTTAATTCTGAAAGATTCTAAATTCTCTTTTGAAAAAGCCTTTTGAAGAACTTGTGGCTTATTGTGGTCACTCTTACGTGCCCTCACTTGGCTCACAATCCTTGGCCAATCCATCTTTTTAGGAGCGATATCAATGTATTCCAGTATATCCGGAGAAACCCCTTCCAAGATTAATTTATTAGTAAGCTTCTCCCTAATCTTTTTGGCATAAGCTCCCAACATTTCTTCAGGTCTGCTTGACAAAACAAGGTCTTGAAGTTCATTCCAAAGCATTAAATAATATTGATGTTTTTGGTCTATAGTAAACGCACGCGTGGTTTCATGTGTGAAGCACTCATTAAGCCACTTCGTAAAATCATGTTGTAACCATCCCTGCATCAATAAAGGCTTACGTTTTTTTCGATGTTCAAATATGATATGACTTTGAATTTTTTCAATCCAAAGTGATAGTGATTGTGCGGAAAGGTTAGGTAGTTCACTACCTATAAACCTCCAATCACTCAATATTTTTTCTTTATTATAAAACCGTTGCCGACTGCCTTTATTACTTCCCCTGGCTGTTCGACCATCCAGCTGAGCGAGTGCTCGTGGACTAAAAATATCGATTTCTATGATTTGTAGATGATAAGGATCAGCAACAATAATATCTGTACCTCGACCAAATGCTAAGGTTGATATGGTTATAGAATTTTTACTCCCGGCATATTCATCGTCACCTGTTTGGTGTAGCCACGCACGTCTTTGTGCCTCCGATTCCTGACCGGTAAGTAAAAATATTCTACGATCATCTTTATTTTTTCTGCTCAGTTCATCAAACAACGTCTTAGCATCTTGAATGTTTTCTACAACCATCCAAATTGGATCCCTTGAACCTGTATCAATCATCCAGACAAGTCTTTCATAAAGAGCGCTGGTGTTGTCTATAAGATAATCAGGCTTTTGTTTTAATTGTGAAGATAAGTTTCGAGGAATCCGCAACGCTACAGCATTCGTACTTTCTTTAATGTCCAACATTTCAGGTAAAGAACCAATAAAACCAGTTAAAAGAACCAAACCTAGGGCATTTTTAAAATCAGTCGTGATTTGGGCACAAACCTGTCTTGGTCGTTCAAATAAAAATCGGCGTTCGTTATGATGAAATCGAGCATGTAAAAACTGCATCAATTCTGGATCCATTTGAAAACTTAACGAGAACCCATGCTTTAACTCACCGTTAACCAAAGGAATAGCGCGATAATATTTCTGACCAAATTGTTCAAAACAACCAAGCACAAAATGTTCATTTTCAATCAATTCTCTCGCCCTAAGTGCTAATATAAGCCAGTCTTTCCATGATTTATCACTCACTGTATCTATAAAAGTTAGGCGCTCATCATTGTCCGACTGCTCGCATTTAATATGTTCTTTCAACTGCTGTGCAAATCCATCCAAAGTATCAATTGCTGTTGTTGGCGTATTGTTAATAAATTGATGAGCTCCTATATAAACCCAACTAATATTTGGCATATCCAAAGATTTGGCTATATGAATCATTCCTGTTTCATCGAGTATCATCATATCCCCCTCATCGAGGAAAACATACGCACGGATAGGGGGTAATCCAGCTTGCCGCCATCTTTCATAAAAGACACTCATATCACATTGTGTACTATAATAAATCCCACCCTTTTCAGTATTGTAACTTTCTAATACTGAATCTTGTTGAATAATGCCATGTTCAATCCCCAGGAATTTAAAAAACCGCCAATGTCCTTTTTCATAAAAATCCTGCTTCACCAAATCACGCGTTGCGGTGCGTATTTCAACACAAGAATCCGCATTAAGCGACCACCTTAAAACGGCCATCAGTGCTGAAGTAATGCCTTTTCCCTCACCCGTATCCACCTCAAAAATGATATTTTTATCCTCATACTCCATCATCATCAGCAGTGTTAAAATTTGTGTAGGATGAGGACGTTTTTGGGTGGTTTTACAATAAATTGCAGCAATTACAGCAATCAAAGCATTTTGTGATTCTTCAGAATGCGGATTTTCTTGAATATCCTTACATTTTTCATCAAATTCATTCTTCAAATTTGTGCGGGGCCATTGAAAATAGGCATCGGTTAGACGCAATATGTTTTTCCATCGTTGCTCTATTTTGGCTTTATCTGGTGGCATATATTCATAACGTTCCAATTTTGCCATCCAATCCTTAATACATGCATTCATATCCTTAACCTGATGCTCATTTTCCGTACGCCTATCCTGCATATACTCTTTAATCGAACCTTCAAATGGATAACAATCAAACTCTGTAAGCTCACTTTTTATCTCGTCAGATCGTTTGGATAACCATTGATTTAATTGTTTAACTTTAGGGTAAGGAACTTGTTGCCATAGCTGCCAGTGTTCTGCGTATTCTGAACGGACTTGGTCTTGTTTCTCTTCTTCGGCCTGCACGGGTCGGGGATTGTCAACACTTACTGCACTGGAAAACCATCTGCTAATAAGCGAACCAATTAGAGAAGGCCTAGATATTGGCTCAACAACTGCAGCCTGAGGTATAATAGGAAGCTGCATATAGTGCTGCAAGTAACTAGGTTTCCAAATACTATCAGACGGCTCTTGAAGTTTTTGACTGACTTGAATTAATTCTCTTAATTGGAGGTCTTTGTCATCAGCAATCAATTCGACCCAAGGAAATTGATGAGGCAGCTCAAGCCAATTTAACATCTGCAAAATGTTCTCAATATTTTGCGGTGTCTGAGCATGCTCCTTAAAATCAGAAGCATTAAGAATTTTCTCAACCAGACCATCCTTTTTTTCACGAAGTTCGCCAAACTTAACAATAAGCCTTATCAATGTATCTTTGATGGCTTCGTCTTTGAGCTGATCAGTTAGATACTCTATTAATTGCGGATCCTTGGACATTTTGGCAAAAGTGTCCAAATGTTCCTCAAAGGTAAAGTTTGTCCCAAACGTTAAAATATGTTCGATAGCGAGTGGAAAAAATATTAAGAACAGTGGCGCTTTTACATATTTTGGCATCTCATGTGAAAACCAGTCCATCAAAAAAGGCCAATGCACGTGTTTAATCTCACCATGACCGAGAACAATAAAGTTTTTAAAGGCTTTTTTCTTATTAAAGAAGGCATCTAGGAACAATTCCATACGAGGCATTCCCTCAGCTGGAAGCTTAATTAACTCTTCGACTACTTTAAGCGCAATTTTCCAATATGCAGACGTATAAGGTGCACCGTTTTCTAGCTGATTTTTAATGAGAACATCCCACAATAATTGCTTATCATGAGAAGCGTGAAACTTCAACTCAGGCCATGCCTTCAGTACATATTCCATCGACTGATAACGCTGAAAAAATTGCTCAATGCCGGCTTTTTCTAATGGAAGCTCATGCAAGTATTTCAGCCAATTTTTTGCATCTATTTGAAACTCCGTTACACTCTGTAATCGTGATATTTTCTTCTCAAATTCTAAAGCAATCTCACCGACCAATCCTTTTTGTAAAAATCTTTGCATCAACGGCGTATCTGAAGACTCGACAATGATTTGCAACATTTCAGGATTGAAATGCTCTTTGAGATTGCCAACACTGGCAACCTTGGCATGATTATCTAAAATGGCTTTCATCAATGCTTGGACGGTACTAGAAGCTGATAGGCTTTTATCTAGATTCTTGATTAAACCTGTAGAAAATAATCCAGTAACTGCCCATGAGCTCATGTTAAAAACAGTATTGAGCTCTTGTTTAACAAACCCACATAAAAAAACTTCTAAATCCTTAAGATTTGCAAATAAGCTAGAAAAATCAAAATTATTTTTTAAAGCTTTTTGTTTTTTTATTTCTTCCCGAACAAGTTCTAATATCTCATTTTGTGCTTGAAACGCTGCAACCGATTCGGGAGCTAGATACCCCTTAATAGCAAACAAACCAAGAATCTTTTCATCACTTAAAAAGAAATTAATAGTACCTTGGATAGATGCCACCAAATCATCCATCTTCTTAAAGATAAGATCATCATCGATAGCACTTTTAAAATAATCAAAACTGACATCTGTAAAATGTTCTGTAAAGACTGCCTCTAACTGCCATCCCTGACACAGGGAAAGCATTTTCTTTGATTTAAGATATTCATCTATTCTGTTTAAGTGTGAGGCTTCTTCAATAATAATGCCTCTTGCTCTATATGAATTAAGCATCCCAATCAACTCCGCATTACCATTGGGATCAATCACTTCTCGAGTAAAATCGATGTGATCTACAGAGTAACAAACCTCAAAACCTTGTTCCGCTGTGGGAATAAATAAAATTTTTGACGGATCGTACTCTTCTATATTTGCTTCCGGCATGACAACCTCTGCCCGGCTCCCATGAATATCGCGCAAAACATTTTTCATGCTTTGTAATGACAAACTCTTTTCACGTTCATAACTGGATAAAACAGCTAAAATATCAGATTGTTTTTCACCCGTAAGTGCTTTAAAACTTAACTTTAAGGTAGTCATTAACGCCATATCTGGCTGGTCTTCAGCCGCCTGGTCGTAAGAGAGAAGCAGGCACAGCGCTGTGAAATAAACTGACTTAAAAATAAATTCATCAGATGTTAGTTCCTCACCACACAATTCAAACAATTTATCCAAAAAATCAGGGGGGTTAGACAGGCATACATTTTTCATCAAGACTTGCCAGGCCTGGGAGAGTTGCGCGTCTTGTTTATCGTGCCATAGACTGTAAAAATTAATCCAGTGCTCTAATTTGTTTGCATCTTTATTAGCCAATGTCAAAAATTGATTAAAGTCTTCAGATGAGAAGCGTTTCGCTAAATCAATTGAAAACAGAGAGTTTAAAATTTCTTTCTGTTGGGCTTGCGGGACTTCTATCATCCATTGATAAATCTCTAAAACACTCTCTTTGGACATCACCTGAGGTAAACTTGCACACCACGCCGCAAAGGGCCAATATACATCAGCAGGGGCCATTAAATCTGGCGCACATAAAGCATATTGCCTAATTTGTTGTAAAGAGGACGCACTTTTATCTTGAATGTGGGATGATACATACTGATAAAAGACTGCCTCGGATGAATCATCGAATGCCTCATTGACATCTCGAGCCATTACCTCTTTTGTAAGCATCTGTTTACAGATAAAAAAACATTGGGCTGCTTTTTTAGTGGATTGATATTTAGCTAAAGCGGTCCAGTCCAAATCAAATAGAAACTCTATTTGTATCTTTTTAAACTCAGCCTGTGTGCTATCAACCAAGCTTAACATCGTCTCTATACGAGAGGCGTAGCAAACACTTCCTGCAGGAGGAGCTAATTCTGGTTCTGGAAGAAGAACCAATCCTGGAATTTTAGGATGAAAATCTTTAATTCCAAGCCAAAATCTTTCTAAAATATTTATCGTCTCGATAAAAGAAATATTTAATTCTGAATCGGCATTTAACCAATTTAACCAATGTTGAATTAATTCTGGAGGCCACTTCCTACAGGTCTCTAAAGAAGCTATTCCTCTTGGCGTCAATAAGTTAAGAATTTCCTGTTCACGACCTCCTGTGAAAAACTTTGCAACCAAGGTCCTTAACTGTTCTGGACCAAATATAGATATATGACGACAAAAGTTTTCCAGCCCTCTTTCACCTGAAAAACTCAAAATGGGTTTAATAATTGTATCCATCGGCAAGACTTGCAAAATGGTTATAAATTCTAAAAAAGGTTCGGCATTGGCATTAAAACTTTTGTCATATTCCGATATGAAAAAAGTATTTTTTAACTCACTGATCTTTTCAGAGTGTTCAATACTTTTCGGTTTATGTTCCTCATCAAGATTTTTAGTCAGTATAGGCTCTGGAATTTTTTTTGGAAATTGTTCACGTAGTAGATTACCAAATACATACTTTGGTTGAGGTTTCATTTTAACTGAATGCCATTTACGAAGGGATTCAGCATAGGAAATGTCAAGCTCTTGTTGTCTTCTTTCTAAATAGGCCTTGGTAGAAGCAGAAACCTTGGATTCTTGAATATTGAGAAGTAATCGGCATAGAATATCGGTTGGCTCTGGTGTGTCACCTAACTTAAGAACTTGGTCAATCCCGTGAATTAACTCCTCAAATTTGACTTCTTCATATATACCTTCCTCTTCAGTAAACCTCATAGTCACGTCGACTTGTGGAACATCTTCATCGGCAATCAATGCTAAGTTTTCAGTTAACCTTTTCAGCTTTAGATACACTTGGTTAGGAGGAGCGTTTCCTGTAAAATTAAATTCGCGAAAGTCTGGCGATACTTTTTTAGAAAACATCGGGCTTAGCTTGACACTAAACTTAATAATCATGATACACCTATAAAAATGACAACTTAAATAACTTCACTGGCTATTTTTTTGCGGATACTCACACAAATCTTTCACCAAACAACCATGACACTTTGGTTTTCTCGCTTGGCAAATATAACGGCCATGCAAGATTAACCAATGATGGGCATTTTGAAGATACACTTGGGGTATCTTCCTTTCTAAATCGAGCTCCACCTGCAGTGGATTTTTACCTTGGCTTAACCCTAAACGATGTGCCACCCGAAATATATGGGTGTCGACGGCAACCACAGGATGTCCAAATGCCGTATTTAAAACCACATTTGCGGTTTTTCTTCCCACCCCGGGCAAGCTTTCTAAAGCGACTCTGTCTGCTGGAATCTGCCCCTGATAATCATCAATCAGTCGTTGACACATCGCTAATATAAAGCGGGCTTTTTGCTGGTGCAGCCCCAGCCGATTCAACTGTTGAGTTAAGTCATTCAAACTCAGTCCCAGCATTTGTTCTGGAGTAAATATTTTTTCAAATAAAGGCTGGGTGACCAAATTTACCATTTTATCGGTACTTTGAGCTGACAAAATCACGGCAACTAACAATTGAAAATGATTATGATAGTTCAACTCTGTCGTCGGATGAGGATTCTGCTGTTGCCAGCGCTTAAACATTTCTTGAACTTTCATCATCTGTTTTTCTGTTGAATGCGTGCTAAAGCCTCTTGGATATACGCTTTTTTAGCTTCCGTCGTTGCTTGTTCCAATTTCTCGTGCTGATAATGCTGTCTCCGACCTCTTGCTTCATTATCTAAACGTTGTAATCGTGCCTCATAGTGCTCCCGTGCGAGATCTTTATTATACTTAGGCTTTGGCATTTCAATCATTTCAATGCAATCAACAGGACACGACTCAACACAAAGGCCACAACCAGTACACTCATCTGCAATGACATGATGCATATGTTTAGCAGCACCGACAATGGCATCGACAGGACAAACGTTGATGCATTTAGCGCATCCAATACAAGCATCTTCACGAATATACGCTTGGCTTGGGAGACGAAGGCTTGTATCAAAATGTTCGAGATAAGGCGTTACATCAACCTTTAAAAGCTTGCCCAGTCCTTTGAGTGTGTCTAATCCCCCTGGTGGGCATTTGTCAGGGGTAGCCAGTCCTGAGGCCAATGCTTGTGCATAAGGCCTACAACCGTTAAAACCACATGCTTGGCATTGCGTTTGGGGCAAAAGTCTATCAATGTCTTGCACTAAGCTCACACATGGTCCTCAGTCATACTTGCAACCATCTGTAGCCATTGTTCAGTTTGTAGTCGAGTTAATAATGGCTCATAAACAGCAATCGGATGTTGCAATAAAGGAGATAGATCGTCCCAGCTCCAACGCGTATCTTGTAAAAAGCCTTGCGCTTTTTGAGCCATGTCTGGCAATACAGGCTGCAAAAATATCATCAATAAACGAAAACCATTTAAGGCCATGGTGCATACACCTTGAACGGCAGGTAATTGAGACGCATCTTTTGCCATTAACCAGGGTTTTTGTGCATCGACGTACTGATTCACTTTATCAGCCAAGGCCATAATTGCTCGAATCGCTCGGGCATTGTCACGCTGTTGATAGGCCATAATAATATCATCGGCGGCACCTGACCAAGTGCTATACAAAGCAGGCTCAGGCAACTGCGTCGCCAATTGTGAATCAAAGTATTTATGAATAAAACTAGCACTTCGACTGGCAATATTAACCAATTTTCCAATTAAATCCGCATTAATGCGCGTAATAAAATCATCACTATGTAAATCAAGGTCCTCGATGCCACCATTCATTTTAACGGCCAAATAATAGCGCAAACAATCTGTAGGAAAAAACCTTGCAAAATGCTTTGCTTCAATAAAAGTGCCTCGTGATTTTGACATCTTTTGCCCATTGACGGTTAAAAATCCATGGGTAAAAATCGCATTTGGGAGTCTATAATTTGCACTTTTCAATAAGGCAGGCCAAAACAATGCATGAAAATACATGATATCTTTGCCGACAATATGATAAAGCTCATAATCACTATCGGGTCCCCAGTATTGATTAACATCCAAATTATTGTCTTGGCAATATTTGAGTGTCGCTGCGATATAACCAATTGGAGCATCTAACCATACATAAAAATACTTTTCAGTCTCCCCTGGAATTAAAAACCCAAAATAAGGGGAATCCCGCGAGATATCCCATGGCTTTAAACCCACACTAAACCACTCTTCCAATTTATGAGCCATCTCAGTAGGCACATGGCCATTTTTAGACCAACCCTGCAAGAAATCAGCATACCGAGGTAAATTAAAGAAAAAATGCTCGCTGTCTCTGTATTCGGGAATAGTGCCGGTGACTGTGGATACCGCATTTAGTAATTCATCTGAGTTGTAAATCGCTCCACATTTTTCACAGTTATCACCGTATTGCTCCAAGGCCTGGCAACGCGGACAAGTCCCTTTAATATAGCGATCCGGTAAAAACATATTGGCGGTCGTGTCATACGCCTGTGAAATAGACTTTGTTAAAATGTCCTCATTTTTTTGCACGCGATGATAGATTTCAGACACTAACTTTAAATTTTCAGGAGAATGGGTGCTATGATAGACATCATATTCAACGGCAAATGTTTTTAAATCTTGCAGATGATCGGCTCTCACTTGTTCAGTAAGCGCTTCGGGTGTGACGCCCATCTGTTGGGCTTTAAGCATAATTGGGGTTCCATGCGCATCATCGCCACAGATACTCAAACACTCATGTCCTAATAACCGCTGGGTTCTCACCCAAATATCGGTCATGACGTGCTCAACCATGTGTCCTAAATGAAGCGGACCATTCCCATAAGGTAATGCACTGGTCACCATTAATTTCCGTGATTTTGACATGAGCGCTATCTCTAAAATAACTGTTAGAAAAGTAGGCATTATAGCTTAAAGCAATGCTGAAATCTCTAGTCTAGACAAATTATTTAAAAAAAAACCCAGAATGATCTGGGTTTTTTTCTGAGACAAACAGCAAGTTATTACTGGCCTAAACTTGGAGCTCCTTTAACATCTTCTTCTGAAGCTGAAGCAACTACTGGAGCGTCTACTGCTTTCGCATTCATACGTGCCATAACTAAATTACATACTGTAGCAATAGCAACAGCAAGTAACGCAAATGCAAAAGCAGCTAAAATGCTACCTGCAATCACTTGATTCACAGGGTTTGAAATTAACAAAGCCGCAAGTGAAGAAAAACCATATGTTGCTAATTGTGCAGGGGCTGCAAGATATGGAATTCCCGCTATGCCAGCTGCATAACTAACTCCGAAAAAGCCTAGGCCTGTCACGGCAGCAGTTAATAAAGACAATTGGTTAGGGTTTTTGGCAACGCCTGTTGGTGTTGCTTCTATATGTGATATTGACATTTTTAAACTCCTCATCTGTTATAAAACTTGGTCAGAATATCACATGTTTTTTGATGCGACAATGCAAAAATAGGAAGATTTTTTATCAAAAAGATTTGAACCCAAAATTAACAAACAAAAAGATTTCTTTATATTCAAAAATAGCATTTTATAACCAAAAATTGATTTTGTTCAGCGATAACGGATGTATAAATGATCAGAAAATAGTCTTATTTATACCATAAGCTATTTTTTAAAATTGCTTCATATTATAAAAAACGTTAAAATCAATCATTCGTTAAATGACTGCAAGGCTGTATGGAAAAACTCAAAAAAAGAATCGTTATCGGGATCTCAGGCGCCTCCGGGTTTGTCTATGCAGAGTATTTGTTAAAAGCATTACAAGCCCTTCCTATCGAGACACATCTGGTGATGTCAAAAGCCGCACAAATCACTCGCCAACAAGAAACTGGCATCCCTTTAGCTGAATTAAAAAAATGGGTTTCTGTATATCATCCAATTGAAGACATAGGCGCTAGCATTGCCAGTGGGTCTTTCCAACATCACGGAATGGTTGTCGTCCCCTGTTCGATGAAAACACTTGCCGAAATTGCTATAGGTCTATCCAATAATTTATTAACGCGAGCCGCAGATGTAACACTTAAAGAAAAAAGACCTCTCATCATCGTCCCAAGAGAAACCCCTTTACATGCCGTCCACTTAAAAAACATGGTTACCATTGCTGAACTGGGTGGAATCATCGCCCCACCCATGCCCGCGTTCTATCAGCATCCTAAAACCATTGAGGAAATGGTACAACACTTTACCGGGCGCCTATTATCTCTGCTGCAAATTGACCAGCAACTTACGCCCGAATGGCAAGGTTGGCGACCTGTCAAACATAATCCGTCGGATCTTTGACTTGAAGCTCTTGAAAACCATTACGACGCAATACACAGCTATCACAAGCTCCACAAGCCTGCCCTGATTCTGTCAACCGATAACATGATACCGTTTTGGAGTAATCGACCCCTAGATGCAATCCTTCTTGGATAATTCTGGATTTGGTCCAGTGTAGTAATGGTGCATGAATCCGAAAAGTTTGCCCTTGAGCACCTGCCTTGGTGGCCAATTGTGCCAGGTGCTCAAAAGCCTCCAAAAAAGCAGGACGACAATCTGGGTAATTAGAATAATCCACAACATTGGCACCAATAAAAATATCATAAGAGCCAACCACCTCGGCATAAGCTAAGGCCAGGGATAACATCACGGTATTGCGTGCCGGCACATATGTATTTGGAATATCCTTAGATTGAACATAATCTTGAACTTTTAAACGTGTATCTGTTAATGAGGACCCGCCAAAATTATTGAGATTGACATCAATGATGCGATGTTCTTTGGCATGAAAATGCTGTGCCACAATTTTTGCATATTTTAGCTCTGCTAAATGACGCTGGCCATAATTGATACTTAAGGCATAACATTCATAGCCTTGAGATTGAGCAATGGCCAAACACGTTGTAGAATCTAAACCGCCTGAAAGCAACACAATGGCTTTGGATGACACGACAGCTCCTGTGTAGAAAAATTAAAAATTTATCACAAATTTTCACCAATGTTAAGAGGGTACTCAAACCATTTATCATCTTTAGTTTAAGAACAAATAATAAATCTGACCATCAATCATGCTATTTTTTAAAATTTGCTGTACAATTGCCCCATGTTTAATGCTTTAGTACAAAAATGAATCTTACTCAATCTTATGATGTCATCATTATTGGTGGCGGACATGCAGGCACAGAAGCTGCTTTAGCCTCGGCAAGGCTCGGCGTCAAAACGCTATTGTTAACCCATAACATCGATACTCTTGGACAAATGTCATGCAATCCTGCCATTGGTGGCATTGGTAAAGGCCATTTGGTTAAAGAAATTGATGCGCTCGATGGTCATATGGCACAGGCCATCGACCATGCAGGCATTCAATTTAGAATCCTCAATTCAACCAAAGGACCTGCGGTCCAAGCTACTCGGGCGCAAGCCGATCGCCAGCTTTATCGACAATACACGCGTGGGGCCTTGGAGAACCAGGAGAACTTAAGCATTTTTCAGCAATCGGTTGAAGATATTATCATTCACCAAGACCGTGTAGAAGGTGTGGTTACTCAACTTGGCCTTACGTTTTATGCTAAAAGTGTGGTGCTCACCGCAGGGACATTTTTAGATGGCAAGATTCACATTGGTTTGCAAAATCATGCAGGGGGTCGGGCAGGATGTCCACCAGCAATCCGGCTTGCAGAGCGTCTTCGCGCATTAGATTTACCGGTAGGTCGCTTAAAAACAGGCACACCTCCCCGCCTGGATGCCAGAAGTCTTGATTTTTCAGCCATGCTCGCGCAACCTGGTGACACACCCGTACCGGTTTTTTCTTTTTTAGGCAATAAAGCTCAGCATCCACAACAAATTGCCTGCTATATTACGACCACCACTGAAAAAACCCATGATATTATTCGAGCCCATTTACATGAATCACCGATGTATGCAGGGGTGATTGAAGGCATTGGGCCGCGCTATTGCCCATCCATTGAGGATAAAGTGGTTCGTTTTGCCGATAAAAATCATCATCAAATCTTTGTTGAACCAGAAGGTTTAACAACCCATGAAATCTATCCCAATGGCATTTCCACCAGTCTACCATTTGCGGTGCAAGTTGAATTTGTTCGCACGATAAAAGGATTTGAAAATGCGCATATTACCCGTCCCGGATATGCCATAGAATATGATTACTTTGACCCCCGCGGGCTCAATCATTTCTTACAAACCAAGCCCATTGCTAATTTGTTTTTTGCAGGTCAAATCAATGGCACCACCGGATACGAAGAAGCGGCAGCCCAAGGGCTTATTGCAGGACTTAATGCCGCACGCTTTGCCATGGAAAAATCCCTGTGGTGTCCCCGTCGAGACGAAGCCTATATTGGCGTACTCATTGATGACTTAGTCACCTGTGGCACTAAAGAGCCTTATCGTATGTTTACATCAAGAGCTGAGCATCGCTTATTGCTACGCGAAGACAATGCTGACTTAAGACTCACGATGACGGGTCGCGATTTGGGTCTTGTCGGTGATAAGCGCTGGAGCGTGTTTTCAGAAAAAAAAGAAATTCTTGAAAAAACACAAACGCTATTAGAAAAGAAATGGGTAAAAATGGACTACTCTACGCAATTACAACATATTCTCCACCAACCAATGTCTCATGATTGTCGGGCCGATGATTTGCTAAAACGACCTGAAATCAAATATGAGCACTTACAAGCGATAAGCGCGTTAGAACTTCCTGAGATTACATTGGAAGTGGCGCAACAATTGGAAATTTCTTGTAAATATGCGGGGTATATTAAACGTCAAAATGAAGACATTGCCCGATCCCAAAAACTTGAAAATCAAGCGCTTCCGCAATGTTTTGACTACAATAAGGTTAGAGGTTTGTCGACAGAAGTGATTCAGAAACTCAATCACATTCAACCGCAAAGCATCGCGCAAGCAGGTCGCATCTCAGGTATTACCCCTGCTGCAATTTCATTGTTATTGGTGCATTTGAAAAAAAATAAATTATTGACTGAAGCCTAAGCCATGCTAACTCAATTATTAATTCAACATTTGCCCGATATTTATAAAGATAAAGCCCCACAATTTGCGGCTTTTTTAGAACTATTAATGCATTGGAATAAAACCTATAACCTCACAGCTATTCGTGATGTGAATGACATGATTCCATTGCATCTTTTAGACTGCATTGCCATTATCCCTCACCTGATGGGGCCTCGAATATTGGATGTGGGAAGTGGCGCTGGGTTCCCGGGCATTCCCATTGCGATATGCTGCCCAGAATATGAGATCACCTTGGTTGAAAGTAGTCGCAAAAGAGTTCAGTTTTTACAAACTGTGAAACACGACCTCAATCTTGAGCATGTGAATATTTGGCATGGACGCATTGAACAGTATCAACCTAACGCAGGCTTTGATACTATTACATCACGGGCATTTAGCAACCTTGCGCAATTCATTGACTGCACTCGTCATGCATGCGCGAAGAATGGTCAGTGGTGCGCTATGAAAGGGCAAGTTCCTCACCATGAACTGTCTGAAATAGCATATTCTCATCATATCTACCCCTACGACATTCCAGGTCAAAATGTAGCCCGTTGTTGCGTCGTCATCAACCACAAGGAATAGCCATGGCCCAGATTTTTGCAGTGACCAACCAAAAAGGTGGTGTTGGAAAAACCACTACTGCTATCAACTTAACGGCAAGTCTTGCCTTAAAACAAAAAAAAGTATTGTTAATTGACTCAGATCCACAAGGCAATGCCACCACCGGAAGCGGAATTGATAAACATGCTTTAGAATCAGGGTTACACCACGTCTTATTAAATGAATGCACGATTGAAAACGCCATTTTAAATACTGCCCACGGCTACGATATTGTAGGAACCAATGGCGATCTGACGGCAACTGAAGTTCAACTGATTCAACAAGCGCAACGCACCCACCTTCTGAAAAATGCTTTAAAAACGATTGTTCATCACTATGACTACATTATTATCGATTGCCCACCTGCCTTAAATACCTTAACCCTCAATAGCTTGGTTGCCGCCAATCAGCTCCTAATTCCAATGCAATGTGAATATTTTGCATTGGAGGGCCTTGCTTCTCTAATAGAGACTATGCAGCAAGTTCAGCAACATCTAAATCCGACGCTGCAACTATCGGGAATTATCAGAACCATGTATGATCCTAGAAATCGGTTAGCGGCTGAAGTTTCTAAACAATTGTTACAGCATTTTAAAAATAAAGTTTTTAAAGTTGCCATTCCAAAAAATGTGAAACTTGCTGAAGCACCCAGTCATGGCCTACCTGCCTGTATTTATTCCAAATACTCACAAGGCTCTAAAGCTTATATGGTGTTAGCTGAAGAAATCACATCAAAAGAGGACATTAACGCATGACGCAAAAAACCCTTCCTCTAGGACGAGGACTGGCGGCTTTATTGGGTGATTGGCAAGTACCCAGCGAAGCAAGTTCCTTACAGCCACAAATCTCAATGCTAGGCATTGAGCAATTGGTTGCCAATCCTTTTCAGCCCCGAAAATATTTTGATGAACAGGCGATTGACGATTTAGCACAATCCATTGCTAAACAGGGTTTAATGCAACCGATTACCGTTCGCCCCAAAGGGGATGTCTATGAAATTATTGCAGGTGAGCGTCGTTGGCGTGCCTGTAAAAAAATAGCAAAGTCACCAGTGCCGGTTATCATTCAACAGGTATCTGATGAAACCGCATTGGCTTTGGCATTGATTGAAAACTTGCAGCGCGAAGATTTAAATGCCATAGAAGAAGCGCAAGCATTACATCGCCTCATCGATGAGTTTCAACTGACACATCAACAAATTGCCACTATTTTAGGGAATTCCCGCGCCCATATCTCCAATCAATTACGTCTACTACAATTAGAACCTGAAGTACAAGCACTGTTAGCTAAAGGTGACATTTCAGTGGGTCATGCGCGCTGTTTAGTTGGCGTAGAGACCAATACCCAAATTGAGATTGCAGAAAAAATCCATCAACAACAATGGTCCGTTCGGACCACAGAAAAATGGATTCAAAATCTGCATCAACGGACTTCAAATCCGAAACCGACATCGACGGCATATCAAGACGTTATCTTAAAGCTTAAAAACCGATGGCCAGCTAACTTTGAAATCAAATCCAGAAATCAAGAAAAAGGGCAATTGATTATCAATTACCATAAGGCTGACGACTTACAAAGTATTCTTGATTATTTATTAAAAAACCAACCCAACGACTAAAAACATGATGAACAATCACCCTGAAGATTTTGTAAGAAGCCTATATGCTGAGTATCTTGAATCACAAATGAGCCTTGCCGACTATCTGCCGGAGAAAATAAGCAGTGCTTCACAAAAACTAGTGGACTGTCTCCTGCAGGATGGGAAAATACTCATTTGTGGCAACGGCGCCTCGTCAGCCAATGCTTTGCATTTTTCT
>JAKFUY010000191.1 GCA_021732495.1 Legionellales bacterium
TGTTGAACAAGACCATCGATTTATTAAAAAAATCACCAAGCCAATGAAGGGATTTAAGGCGTTTCACTCCGCGGAAGCAACTTTATCAGGTGTTGAACTCCATCATATGTTACGAAAAAATCAACATCAGAATTCCGACAATATGACAATCTTTGAGCAATTCAATACCCTGACTGCCTAAGCTTGCCCAGAGAATACGCGTTTTTAGATTTTAAAAGTTTTTGCGACAGAACCCAATTGTTATCTATAGTCCACTTTGAAATCATTATTTTTTGAAAAAAGGTGTCAACTATCTTGCAAAACACCGTGCTGAGTTGCATTAATGATGGTTTTTATTTTAGCGAAGCTTTCTTGATACTCTTCATTGGCATCTGAATCAATAACAATGCCACCACCTGCAGCAGCTAGCAATTGTTGCTGTTGTTGCGTTACTGTTCGAATGAGAATATTAGAATCCCAGCGACCATGGGCTGATAAATAAAATAAATGACCGCAATAGGCTTGTCGTTGATAGGGTTCGAGTTCAGAGATTACTTTCATTGCTTCATGTTTGGGTGCGCCGGTTATCGAGCCGCCTGGCATACAGGCCTTAGCAAACAACCAGGGATGGGTGTCGGTTTGGAGTTGGCTGCGAACTTCGCTGACGAGGTGATGGACATTTTTAAAGGTTTGCAATTGACAGTAAAAGGGGACATCAACGGAACCTGTAAGCGATAGTTTGCCAAAATCATTGCGCAGTAGGTCTACAATCATGATGTTTTCTGCAAGGTTTTTTTCAGAGTGTTGTAACCATGTTTTATTTTGTTGGTCTTGTTCTGGGGTATCCCCGCGTGCAATGGTTCCTTTAATGGGTTGGGTAATCGCTGTTTGACTGTCAATCGTTAAAAAACATTCAGGTGAAAAACTCATAATTTGGTAATCGGGATGCTGCCAATATCCCGCGTATGGCACAGGATTTTTCTCTTGGGTTTGCCAAAACCATTCCCAGCTGGACCCGTAAAAAGCGCTATGGATAAAAGCTTGTGTATAATTGACTTGATAGACACGACCATCAACGATATGGTTTTGAATGGTGGCAATGGCGTGTTGGTACTCTGATGGGGTGGTTAAAGTCTTAAAAACATGGGTGTTATCACAGCCTTGATTTTGAATCGGTTGATTCCATTGTTGTTCGAGGGATTTACACCACTTTTCAACCGGTTCGCCAAGGCTATCATTCCAGACCAAATGGGCTGTTTTTTGGTGGTGGTCAACAATAATACCCCCAAAAAAATAGCGAAGCTCGAGAAGTGGCAATCCTTGCAGTAAGCGCCTGTACGCTTTTTCAATGCCATGCCATTCTAAACAGAGCTCATAGGAAACCCATCCGATAACGCCCCCGACAAAGGGCCATGGACTGGCGTTATCCACCAAAGGCCATTGTAACATCCACGCATCACAATCGCTATCTAGGCAGGTTTGGTGTGGTAATGCAGTAACAATATCATAGCGGCCCCCACTTTGTGGATGACTACGCAACAGTACAAATCCTGGTAATTGTTGCATCGCATGATAGCGTTCTGCCAGATGGTGGTAGTCAAGTGCTTTATGAAAAATCATGTGCAAAAGTAACGTTCCAAATAACGACCATAGGCCGTGTGTCGACAGCGATAGGCCATTCGTTCAAGCTGTGATGCATCTATCCATTGATTTTGAAAGGCAATTTCTTCAATACAGCCAATTTGAATTCCTGTGGTGTGAATTAAACTTGAGATCTTATCAATGGCTTCATACATCGCATCATGGGTACCAATGTCAAACCATTCATCGTCAGGTGAATCTAGAATCGTTAATTGTAATTGATTTTGCAGAAGGTACAGATAATTGAGATCGGTAATTTCCAATTCACCGCGTGCAGATGGCTGCAGTTGTTGAGACATTTCACAAGCGTGTTCATCATAAACATACAATCCTGTCACAGCAAGATTGGAAGGCGCAGGAGATGGCTTTTCAATGAGGTTCAGTGGTTGCTGATGTGGGTCAACGGTAATGACGCCATAACGTTCGGGATCAGCCACGGGATGGGCGAAAATATGGGCGCCTGGCATCGGTTGCTGTTGCAATTGGAGGAGCTTATTTTTCCAGGTCGAGCCTAAAAAAAGATTATCACCTAAAATTAAGGCACAGGGGTCGTTGTCAATAAAATCATTGGCCACATTGAATACATCCGCAATTCCTTTGGGTTCGGGTTGTATACGATATTGGATATTCACACCCCAAGACAGCCCATCTCCAAGGAGTTCTTGAAAAAGGTTATGATCATGTTGATTGGTCACAATACAAATATCTCGAATTTGTGATTGCATCAGCACCGATAAAGAGTAATAAATCATGGGCTTATCAAAAATGGGCAACAGTGGCTTACCAATGACAATCGTTGCAGGATATAAACGTGTACCTCGACCAGCAGCTAAAATAAGACCTTTTTTGATCATGTTTGTAGTTCCCTATGGGCTTGAATCTGTTTTTTGGCCATCTCAACACCGGGTTGATCAAAAGGATTGATATTCCATAGCCAGGCTTGAGTAAACACTTTATGCTCATAAAGCGCAATCAGCGCACCCAAGTGATATGGCGTCAACTTGCTTATATGAATATGGTTTATCGCCACTTGTGGACGTATAGCGTATTTTACCTGATTCTCCGATTGAACACCATGGTGCAAAACCGCTTTACGATGGTTACAAAGCGTTTGCATAAAGCTATTTTCTGGGCAAGCAACGCTAATAAAATCGATAGCCACTTGATGGCTGCCTTGTGCTAGGAACTGGTAATAACTGTGATGTGCTGGATTTCCAAGGCCTCCCCAAAGAATTGGTGACGTTGGATAGTCAATAGTCTCTCCATGCCAATTGACTGATTTGCCATTGCTTTCCATGTCAAGTTGTTGAATATAATTTAAAAACTGACTTAAACGTGCATCATGAATCAGTAATAAATGGCTTTGGATATTTAAAAAGTTGATATTCCATATCCCTAACAGGGCAAGCATCATGGGAAGATTATCTGTCATTGGTGTATTTAGAAAATGCTTATCCATCTCACATGCACCCATTAAAAAGGCTTCGAACGCTTCTTTGCCGATGAGTATCGCTGTAATTAAGTTGATGGCTGAAAAGCATGAAAAGCGACCAATTATCCATTCACAGATGGGCAGAATATGATAAAAACCAAGTGCCTCTGCACGTTTAGGATAGGCGGTGATAGCGATAAAATTTTTTTCAAGCGCCGCTGGGTGGTTCATCCATTGCAAGGCTTTTTTTGCATTGTGTAAAGTCTCTTCGGTGGTAAATGATTTAGATGAGACTAAAAATAGTGTGGTGCTGGGATTGAGGGTGTTTAAACAGGCTTTAAAAGCATGGGCATCGGCATCAGAAATAAAATGCACGCGAATATCGGTGGTCTTAAAAGACGCTAAGGCTTCACAACACAGTTTCGGTCCTAAGTCAGATCCCCCTATGCCGATATTAACCACATCAGTAATGGGAGTATCAAGAAAACCTCTCCACTGTTTTTTTCTAATCATTGTTGCGGTTTTTTCAATCAGATGCCTGCCGTATAGTATGTCCTGATAGTCATGGTTTGTATTTGTAAATGATCGCAGGTTCGTATAGTAGGGGGATTGGCTATCTTGACAACCATTTTTAAGCCAATCTTGTCTTGCATGATCCAATCCTTGCTGGTCAGCCAGCTTGCAAAGTAGTTTAAGAATCTTTGCATGACACTTTTGATGATGAATGTGTAAGTTTAAATCTCCATGATGAAGATGGGTTTTGATGTGTCCTTGGTCAGATATTGTTTTTAAATTTTGCCAACAATCGTGTTCTGTTGGATTTAATCTTTGCATTCTAGTCCTTAAGAATAAAACTTTTTAAAAACAACTATACTGATTTATTCTTGCAATAGGAATTGCTATGCATCAATTATTCCAGTACCCAGCAACCATTTTTATAGCATCAGGTGCTAAATTAAGTTCGCCACTGGCGATCCTTAGTCCCAGGCCTAGTAAACTATATTTTCATTTGATAGAAAGGCTAGTTTAATGACAGAAAAGCTCTAGAGGAGTTTCTAGATTAATTATAATGCTGCAATAATCTTAATATCAATACTATAGGCAACTGGCTGGGCTGGCCTAACAGATAAAGACCAGTGTAGCCATGTAACACTTGGAAAGATAAGAACTTTTCAAAAAGCAAGTCGACTTTTTTATTTAAAAACAACTATACTGGTGATAAGCACAATACTTTATTTTTTCGTGGAATAAACGATGTTAACACCTTTTAAAATTGTAAAAATGATCACTTTTACCCAGCCCCTATACTTTTTTTTATTTGTGCTGATGAGTTTTTTATTGGCATTAATAGGAATTGCCATCCCTTGGTTTTTGAAAAATGTGATAGATATGGCAATTGAAAACCATCACATCAGTCATATCAATGAGTATGGTCTTTATTTGTTGGGATTGTGTATAGGCTTATATTTTACCTTTCTTTTGAATGATAAAATTGTCGGTTTATTAATTCAAAAAGGGGTATATCATTTCCGACAAATTATTTATCAAAATATTATCAATAAGCCTTACGAGTTTACCCAGAATATTCGCCCATCAGAGATTGTGCATCATTTGATGCAAGATGTGTTTCAGATTGAAAAAAATATGTTTATGTTTTTTAAAACAGGGTTTTTTCACTTGTTTTTAACCGTAGGCATTTTAGTGTTAATGTGGAATTCTAATCATCTTTTGTCTTTAAGTATCTGTTGTTTTCTCTTTATAAGCTTAGGGCTCACACTATTTATCGGAAAACCTTTGGGCTATTTAAATAAGCGGGTCCAAAAAAAATTCTCTCATATGCAAAGTAAATACTTAGATATTTTTCAAGGTTTATATATTGTAAAAAACTTTGGACAAGAAACAGTAGAGATAGAAGCCTTGGATCAACTGAATGAAGAGTACACTAAGGTAAAAATTAAATTAATTTCAGCGGAGTCCTTCCTGACACCTGTGGGCTATTTAATGGAGATTATTGGGGTCATCATTGTCATTTGGATTGGTGCTTATTTAATTTTAAAAAAGCAAATCACACCAGGGTATTTATTGGCTTTTTTAATGTATGCAGAAATTCTTGCTGAGCCTTTTAGTCGGATTTTTAATTATATCGAATGGTGGAAAAATACACGGGTGATTTTGCAGCGTTTATCCACATTTTTAATTCCTTTTGAACAAACACCATCGTCATATTTTAAAAACGAAGATGCTCCCAATATGATTGAAAATATCGTTATGCAAAATATTAATTTCAAATATCCCAATACCACCAACTTGATTGTACAAGATATTAATATCTGTGCACAAAAAGGCAGTATTATCGGCCTTATTGGGAAAAATGGCTCTGGAAAAACCACTTTAATGGATTTATTGTTGGGCTTTCATCAACCCAGCACCGGGGAGGTTTTGGTCAATGGCAGGTCTATATTTGATTTTTCAGAGTCTTCTTGGCGAAAAAAAATAGGCGTTTTGTCGCAAGAGCCCTATCTTTTTAATGAGACCATTCTAAAAAATATTTGTTATAGTAATGAAAAAACCAGTATGGCAGTGATTAAAAAAGCGATATCCGATGCGCGTTTAGATGATTTGATTCAAAAACTCCCCATGGGTTTAAATACTGTTATCGGTGAGAAAGATGGAAAGTTTTCTGGTGGTGAACGTAAAAAAATTGCACTCGCTCGCTTGCTGATTAAAAACCCAGAAATCATCATTTTTGATGAGCTCAGCAATCATCTTGATCATCAATCTCTCCAAGAAATCCTGGAAATTATTCAAAACATTTCAGAAAACAAAATTATATTCATAATTGATCATCGCCTAAGCTTTATCAAAAAAGTGGCCACACAAATGATTCAATTGGAAAATGGCCACATTAAGAATTAAACCCATTTAAGGTTTTTGATATGAGAAAAAATTAATGCTACAAGATGAAGCTCTTCAATTATTAAAGATGGGTAAAAATATTTTTCTCACAGGAGCTGCTGGTTCAGGAAAAACATATCTGTTAAATCAATACATTCACTACTTGAAGGAATATCATATTGGGGTGGCCATCACGGCATCCACAGGGATTGCGGGAACGCATATCAATGGCACCACCATACACTCATGGTCTGGAATAGGCGTGAGGGATGTGATGACAAATAAAGATTTGGAAAAATTACTGACCACAACACGCATTAAAAACAATTATAAAAAAAACAAGGTATTGATTATTGACGAGATATCCATGTTGCATCCACATTATCTTGACCTAATTGATTCAGTTGCGCGTTATATGTTGGATAGTAATAAAGCTTTTGGTGGTCTTCAACTGGTCTTATGTGGTGATTTTTTCCAATTGCCGCCGGTAACCACCGGTTCCTCTGTTCAAGAAAAGCGTTTCGCTTTTGAGGCATCCACTTGGGCAGATAGCGATTTTCATGTCTGTTATCTGCAGGAGCAATATCGCCAGGGCAATGATCCTTTGCTTGGTGTTTTAAATGATATACGTTCGGGTACGGCCGGTGAGCATACCAAAGTCCCGTTGCGAACACGCTACAAAAAAGAACCTCAAGGTGCCACCAAAGCCACAAAATTATATTCACGCAATATCAATGTCGATACGATTAATGAACGTGAATTAGCAAATCTGGATAGTCAAGAAAGAACATATTCAATGGTTCATCATGGTTTTAGTGCCTTAGTAGAGGGTTTAAAAAAGAATTGCTTAGCCCCTAATCAATTAAAGCTGAAGCAGGGCGCGGAAGTGATGTTTATCAAAAACGATATCATGGGCAGGTATGTCAATGGAACCCGAGGCATTGTCGTCGGCTTTGATGACGAGGATGGTTGGCCTATCGTTAAAACCTATCAGAATAAAACGATTGTTGCATTACCGGAAGACTGGAAATATGAGGATAATGGAACAGTGCGCGCAACTATAACCCAGATACCTCTGCGTCTGGCTTGGGCGATGACTATCCATAAAAGTCAGGGCATGACGCTCGATGCCGCTGAGATTGATTTAGGCGATGCATTTGAGCTTGGCATGGGCTATGTTGCCTTATCAAGAGTGCGAAGTTTAACGGGTTTAAAACTGATGAACTTAAATGAAATGGCATTAAAAGTGCATCCTAAAGTCTTACAGCAAGATAAAGTATTTCAAGAAAATTCACTGAGTGTTGTTAAATATTTACAGACATTATCTGAAAAAGAAATAGAAAATTATCACACTGAAACCCTTATAAATCGCTTTCAAGGAAGTAGGGCTAAAATAACCAGCAAAAAAACAACTAAAACAAGAAAACAGGCAATGCCTACCTATATGACAACACTGGCATTCTTAAAAGAAAATCTTTCTATTGAATTAACAGCAGAAAAACGTGAGCTGACAATAGGCACTGTTGTCAATCATATTGAGAAGCTTAAAGGGTTAAAGCTAATTGATAGTTCATTGATAGGCGAACTAAAACTCACCTTGCCAAAAGAAGATTTCGATGTCATTTTGGCTGAATTAAAAAGATCAGCAGATGGGAAATTAAAGCCCGTCTTCGACAAATTGAAGGGACAATATTCCTATATCACGATACAGCTGGTGAGATTATTTGTAGAGTTTTAAAGAAAATCATTGCTTAGACTTCAGGTTTATTTTTACGATAGATAAGAAGGAAAAAATAGCCGGGTGGTTATATCATTAAAATTTTTTCTATTAAAATAGCGCTAGGCATTTCATTTGTATTAGTTCGAACCTAATCTGCATACTTAATACATCACGAGTCCATGCGCATTCAATTGTCGCCTTCAAATAGTAGAGTTTAGCAGCATCATCCTTCACTTTGCTAAGGATTAGTAAATTTTGTCCCCATGGTATTTCTCCAACAAGCCGTTGGAGATTTGGTTTGTTGTGATACTCCAAATAGAATTGACGCATGTACCAAAGGTTTTGCGGAGAGAAACCGGTTGTCTGGCTAAATTCCGCTTTTAAATCTTGTGATAGACGTTCCACGACCGACTTCCCCCAGCCATATTTCTCTTGACTCGTAACAATGTGTTCTCCAATTCACCAATACAGGGTCATTAACTCCCGATTGACAGCGGTTGCCGCTCTAACGCGGGCTCCATAAATTTGAGTTTTGGCTTTTTCCAGAAAATCTTTATAAGCGGGTAGCTCATTGCTTGTTATTTCATTCATTAGAACCTCTGACGCATTATACAGTCACCCCGATAGAACGGATGGCACTTAAAAATTCGGTTTTTCTAGGTGAATTTGATTTGCCATATAAAAAATCCTTTACCGCTTTGGGGGATGCATGCAGAAACTCACAAGCAGCAGGAAGTTGGTAGCCAATTTTAGCTAGCTGGGCTTCTAACGAATTAAGATCACGGGCAAGTGCTTTATTAATAACCTCTTCCGTAATGGGCTTTGTTCCTGTGGTATATGCTATATCCATGGCCGTGGTTAAGTATTTATGAATTTGCAGTGGTGTTATTAGGGCTTGTGCCAATCGCAATGAAGCCTCGGGTGTATTACCTGGTTGAAGCGCCTTGATGCAAGCACTTAATCCGGGCCTGTCATCTTTTCGACTAGAAGCGAGATCTTGATAAATATATTTCGGATCAACACCTGCTTTTAATAATGCATCTTTCTGCAAATCAAGCAGTTGACTGCCATCTGACTTAGAAACACGGACATATCCAATTAGCATAACGCCATGCCTTAACAAAAAAAGAACAAAATTAGTCTATCAGTTTATATTGATTTTCTCTATGGGTTATTTGGTTTGTTTTAAGCGATTTTTCATTAAAAATGACAACGCCAAATAAACGAGCGTTTTTCTGATGATGATGAAAATTTCAGTTTCAAATAAAGAGAGCCCATTCGCATTTAATTTGGGCCAGATTTGTGCTCTGATTGCGGGCCGAGGTATTTATGAAAGCGGGCCGTTACATCTAGGTCTGAAGGATTTCGTCTTGGCTATTCATAACAAAAGGCCACCACAGGCTCATTAATGGGGCACCAGACATCCACAACAGTTTTGCATTTGTTGTTGCATGAAACAGTATTGCTTTGCTATTTTGTTTAAAAATAACCAGCTCACCTGATGATATGGTGTTGCCTTCTATTTCAACTGACCCATCCAAGACCAAAAACAAGGCATTGAAGTTAATTGAAGTTATCAGTAACATTTAATGTTAAGTCTGCGTGAGCTTGAAGTCGAATATCAAATAATTCAATTGGCGTAAATGTTTTAGCTACACCTTTTGTCACGCCCCTCAAACAAAAAATGTATTGCTGACGCTTGAAATTCGCATTCCCTAAATCCCAAAATTTGTGCCGATGAAAAAGATAAATATAAGATTATTTGTAACCCCACACACCTTTCGCAGAATGACTCATGCATGGCTATAACCCTCGGAATAGCTGAACTATTAGGGTGTTTTGTGGTGATAAATTATAAAAAAATGTGGTGAAGTGCTTGTGAAGACTATTGTGAATTGGCTGGTGAATCCTTTAAAAAAGATAACTCATTGATTATAAATTGTTTTTATTGAAAATAAAAATCAGGTTCACCACAGACTTCACCAACCATTTCACCACCGGTTGTGAATGAATACAATATTTATAATTTTGAAAAATTTGATATAGTATCAATTTATGGTACTATAATTAATATGAACACAAAAAATAAAAAAGTGCTTAAAAGCATATTTGATTCGCAAGTTAGCTCCTCTATACCTTGGAAAGATATAGAGCTATTACTAGTATCTTTAGGGGCTGAAATTTCTGAAGGAAATGGCTCTCGTGTGCGTATAGCACTCAATGGGATTCGAGCTGTTTTTCATAGACCCCATTCTCAAAAAGAAACAGACAAAGGCGCCATTATGTCCATGAGAAGATTTTTAAAAGAAGCAGGAGTGAAATCATGTTAAATTATAAAGGATACATTGGTCATGTTGAATTTGATGATGAAGCAGAAATCTTTGCAGGCGAAGTGATCAACACTAAAGATGTTATTACTTTTCAATCAGATTCAGCTCATGATTTAAAAAAAGCTTTTATCGATTCAATTGAAGACTATCTTGCATTTTGCGCAGAACGAAATGAAAACCCTGAAAAACCATTTTCTGGAAAATTTAACTTAAGAATTCCACCAGAACTTCACCGAGAAGCTTATATCGTGGCCAAGCAAGAAGGAAAAAGCCTTAATTCTTGGGTCTGTGATATTTTAAGACAGGCTATTTGAAAATAGGGCTTGAGTAGAGTTACATACAAGCCCTTAATTTTGTCGCTAGCAACTCCTCAATTGAGTATGTAAGAACATTGCATGTACCGTTGCTACATGACTAACTTGGCCTCAAGAATTCATATAACGAACCAAATCAAAAGCTGTCATTTCAGATTTAGATACATTCATTGTACCCGATACTGTTCTTATGGCTTGGTGGAAATAAGATTGTATTTTTTTTGTAAAAAAATTCTATACAAACCTGTCCTACCGTAATGGCTCGTGTTGGCTTATCAGTAATGACTTGAAAGGTCATTGGTTGTTGATGAGCCACACCTTGTAGGGCGACGGCAGTTAATAATCCAACATAGTAGTTCTGCTTTAAATAACCCATTAATGCATCAATATACCAGGAAGTACGCTTTAATTTTCCTTTGACAACTAGGCGATGCGCTGCTTTTCTAAAGACGTTATCACTTAATTGAAGAAATTCAAGAGCAGTTTGACGTAAGAACCAATATTCGCCTTTGCTCTGAAGTTCTTCAAGGTAGCTTGATAAGGAGTTAATTTCATTTTTAAATAACGCCATATTTAGGCCTTATTTGCAATTAATGGGTTTCATTCCTAAAGCAGGGCTCCATCCCAAGCGATTCTGAATTAAAAAGATCAGCAGATGGGAAATTAAAGCCCGTCTTCGACAAATTGAAGGGACAATATTCCTATATCACAATACAGCTGGTGAGATTATTTGTAGAGTTTTTATCGTTTTTGTCTATAAACACACCGCAGGGATTTGAATAATCTTATCTGCTTCATTATCATGCCAAAAGGCAATGAATGGTGTTTGATAAACGCTGTCATTGAGCGCAATTGAAGCGCCCCTCTAAGATCAAAGCAATTTCTGCGAAGACAAATGCCTCGAATAAAAAACCCGCAATAATACTTGGTTGTAGTTGTCCTAAGCTTACGATATGCAACATGTTTGGTGGTTTTTTTTTAAGAACTGATGCAATAGCGTTTTATTTTGGTCTTGCAAGAAATCTACATGACAGTGAATGGTGCCCCCCGATTGACAAGCCTAATATTATACAATATTAGGCTTTCATGTATAAATAAAAGTCATTAATATCATTTACTTTAACTAAATATCATTTATACTGGCGCTATTGATTATTCAAGTAAATAGCATACACGTATTGTCTATTAAAAGGCTGTCATCGATGAAACGAATATTAATTAATCTGTTTACCTTATTTTTTATGTTAAACGTCAGTTATGCTAATTCCAATAGCGTTCTTCCCGATGAAGTGACAGTTCGTGAACACTGGATAAGCTTAACGAAGAGCTATGATATTGAAACAAAAACCCAAAAATTGGGGACTTTGTATCGTCGCTTTTTCAGTTTTCTTTTGACGTATGATTTTTATGATCCCCTCAATGTAAAAACGTTAACTGCAAAAGCCCGATTTTTTTCATTGGGTGTGCATCTGGATATTTATGACCAAACGGATGCTTTTATCGGTGAAGTTGAAGAAAAAATATTTGCTTTTTTCCCTACTTTTGAAATCATAGATCGCGATTCTGCAACCAAGCTTGCTCGTGCGGAAATGAATTTCTGGGCTACTAAATTTTATATTTACGATCCCCTAACCAATCAAGAAATGGCTATTATGTCACGTCCATTTTTTCGTTTGAAAAACGACTGGACCATGAATGTGACCAACAGAATGCTATTGGAACAAAAAAATATTGATTCTCGCGTTTTGATGACCGTTTTAGCTGTGCAAGGTGAAATCGAGGACTGGCAAAAAAGAGAAAATGAAAAAAACAGGCAATATTATGCAATGATGCAACAACTGACTACTGTTAGCTTAAATAGCGCCTTAGATAAGCTAACACCTCCAAGTCATAGTAGCTTAGAAGCTTTAGCGGCTGAATTAGATCAAGGTTTCAAGGCAGAATACCCATCCTTTGCAGCACAAAGCAATGAAGAGCAAGTCAATGCATTTACTACCTACTGCTTAAATCTCGCTAGTTCACCAGAACAGTCTGATACTAAGAAAAAGGCCATTTTAACGCTGTTAAATTTACGGTTACAGGGACATCCTTAATTTAGTCCGCACCATATAGATAGGGTGCGTTTGTTGACATCGTCGCCGTACTGCAGATGTGCATGTTTCGAGGCAAGTGGATCAGTATTTCCTTGGTGTTGGGCCAGTGTGAATGGGATGTGATAGTTCTTCAGGTAAAATAGTAAGAAAAGCGGATATGCTAGCAACTTGTAAATATTGATAACAAACCAGGTTAGCAAGAACTTTTGGTTGATTTTGAAATGCTTTTATCACCAATTGGGGATCTTCTTTATACGCACTGTGTACCTCTAAAACAAATTTAGGTTCATTAAATTTATCCGCAGGAATTTGTTGAAGTGTAATCACCTGCCTATCAAGTAACGAAATTAATTGCTGAGCTTCAAGTAATTGAACTATATTGCGCTTTATTGGCTCTGACAATGATGTAAGTGCTAATTCTAGTAATTCGGGCTTTGTTGATAACATGGAAACAAATTGAGGTTCATTAAATTTATCCTCAGGAATTTGTTGAAGTGTAATCACCTGCCTATCAAGTAATGAGACTAAATTCTGATTTGGTAGTAATTTAACGATATCGGGTTTAATTGGTTTTAAAAAAAGTTTAGACAGTTTGCTTAATAGTTCTAGGTTTTTATCACTTATTGTGAATTGAAAGATTTTATCATGCTCGTAGCTCAATGCTATCTCTAACCCCAATGCATTTTTCTTGTCTCCCAGCGAGTTTTCCTTAATGATACTCATTAAATCTTTAAAAGGTTTCGTGTCTTGATACAATTTTTTGAAAGTTTCTTGATTTGAGGCTAATAAGCTCTTTAAAAAGTTACGATCCTTTTTTAAGGTCGAATCAATATAAGTAATAAATTCTGGATTTTTAATTACTAGGTCAAGTTGCTTATTCGGAGATAAATTTTTAGCTAACTGAGGATTTGATTGTAAACAAGCCTCTAAATTTTTATCAGTTAAAATATTAATAATGTCTGGACTAGCATTTAAGATCGCCAATTGTTTATCATGCGCCAGACTTTCAATTATTCTGGTACATAGCGCAGGCGGTAATAGCGAAACCAAATTAGAGTTTTCTTCTATAATAACACCAAGCAATTCTGTTAGGCCTGGATGCTGAGCAAATTCAGATTTAATATGTTCCATAAGCGCTATTATCTCATGCGTTACTGGAAAAGGTTTTCCTGCTTGTGAACCTTGAATGCGTGCTTGATCTTGTAGTAACTGACGAACGCTTTCTTTAGGATCTTTATCGTCTGCTTTTAAACGAGCAGATAATTCATTTTTAAAATCAGATAAATCCCTCTTACTCTTCGCTGCAGCAATTCCGGCGGTTAAACCTTCCTTATCTTCATGACTCATTGTATGTCTCCAAAACAATACCTATAGTTTAATTATAGATCATAATTTTAACTTTGAAGACAAAATGGGCGTTATAAGTACTTGTATTATCTTTCAGACATAAGATCACTGAAGGAACACCAAGCAAGCATGTAAAGATGGGAGGCAATTGAAATTATTGCGAACGGTATTTCTTGATAAACCAAGTTCTTTCGCAATTTATCTTTGGTTTAATCCATGACCATTGTTGTGCAATGATTTATGTTTATATCTCATTAAAGATAAAATTGCCATGAAATTAACAGATCTGCAAGCAGCCAACTAGTTGCAGAGTTCGAGAAATCGCGTTCAACTTGATAATAAATTTTATTTTTAGGGCATAATTATGGCAAGACCACCATCCCATTAATAACAGTGGGCAGCTTGGTCCTCTATATTCATTTGAGACTCATTTTAGGGTGTGATTAGTTTATGAGCATATTATCTGAAACAAATCCTTATCTAAAGGATAAAAAAACAGCAGCTCGACTGAATACCAGCTCCACGAGGACATCATGTTGTGTGTAGGCTATTGTCGCTAATCATACAATCAAAATAAATACCACGCCTGATCATTCAAAAACAGATGCTATATTTCGTGAAATTCAATCTCGACTTGGAAAAAATTAAGAAGCCGCTAACAATTCCATGAAAATGTTCTGCATTACTGAATAATTATAAATTAAACATGAACAATCGCTAATGCTCGTGCTAGCTCTTCATTATTTGTGTTATTACAGGGGGTATATTTACTCAAAAACTTAATTTCCAGATCATTCATTAACTTTTCAATCAGATGTGAAGCTACAAACTGATAACCGCCTTTGCTCCAGCTAACCATAGCGATGATCTTCACCATATCGTTCGATCATTTGTATACCCGTACGCTCGAGTTCTCGTTCCTCTAATGCTTCGATTACTTGCTTATCTGTAATACCGATCAGTGTTCATAAGTGATTTTCTTCCACGGTTTGGGTCAGTGAGCCTGCATATATAGGCTTCTTGTTTTTTGAGTGTGGCTCTTTTTCTTTAAAATGCTTGCGGCAAGTAGAAACATAAAGATTGTTTCCACCAATAAGCACTTGGTCTCCTTCAGAGACGACTTCGCCTTTTTCATTCATTCGTAAAATCATGGTCGCTTTACGACCGCAGTGGCAGATGGTTTTTATTTCAACAAGTTCATCTGCCCAGGCTAATAAATGCCGACTGCCTTCGAATAATTCACCTTTGAAGTCGGTGCGTAGACCATAAGTTAGGACAGGAATACCCAGTTGATCGGTGATTTCTGTTAGTTGATGGACTTGATCGCGGGTTAAAAATTGTGCCTCATCAATTAAGACACAAGCGTATTCGGTACCTGCATTTACTACGAATTGATACAGATTATCAGTGGGATAAAAGATAGAAGCTTGTTCAGAGATTCCTATTCTTGAATGGATTAGGCCCTGTTGATGGCGCGTATCTATTGCTGGGGTGAATAATAGGGTTTGCATGCCTTTTTCACGGTAATTATAACTAGATTGCAATAACACCGTGCTTTTTCCTGCATTCATTGTTGAAAAATAGAAGTATAATTTTGCCATGTTAGTTAGCCTGTATTGCTCTGAAGTCTTGCCGCAAACATGCAACAACAACCCCATGCGTAGAAAATAAAGTAATCTTATCCACCAATTCAGAAGTGAAGTGCAACAGATTTGCTAAATCTGGGGAATTGTTCCCCAAGGTAATAGATTTTTTTATCAGTATAACCAACTCAGTTCTACTTTAGCAACAGTTACGTGGTCAAGTCACTAGACCTGTTGGCCCTGTGGGTACATGAGGCGACACACAGAAAATGGATGTAATGTCTCAAAGTTTTGATGCATCACTTCCATGGGAGTTTTATATCCCAGGACCTTGCGGGGACGATTGTTAAGCTTATCTTCAATAAGTCTTTAAAATCCACTGATTTAGGTCGGTATTGTCGAATCAGACCGTTCGTGTGTTCATTCAGTCCTCGTTCCCAAGAATGATAGCTGAATATGAGAAACTTGCCAATATGCTTGATCAATTGCTGGATAGATTTGGTGATAATGAATCCCATCATGAGCCTGCAACAAGGAAGTGGCATTGATGCCTTAAAATTTCTCATGACACAGCATGGATTAGATCAAAGTGATTTCAAAAAAGAAATTGGAAGTCAGGGGGTTGTATCTGAAATTTTAAATGGAAAACGACAACTAAATCTTTCCCATATTAAAAAATTAGCTGTTCGTTTTGGTGTAAAACCAGCGACATTTATTGATTAAGTTTGAGCCACCACAAATAAATATATCATATTTATTTTATTTGGGCATACCAACTGTGATTGGCACGCCCAGATGCGTATTTAGAAGTAACGATGGTGATAATTGTCTAGGAAATTTCCAATTCTATGAATGGCCTCTGTCAAATCTTCAACGTAAGGTAAAAACACTAAACGAAAATGGTCAGGAGTCGGTAAGTTAAAGCCAGACCCTTGTACAATTAATACCTTTTCTTGTTTCAATAGTTCACAGGCAAACGCTTTGTCATCAGCTATTGGGTATCGTTTAGGACATAATTTGGGGAACAAATATAAAGCGGCCTTAGGTTTGACACAACTGACACCAGGAATGGCGGTCAGCATGTCATAAGCAAGTTCTCTTTGTTTAAACAAGCGTCCATTAGGGTTGGTTAATTCTTGAATACTTTGATACCCACCTAAGGCAGTTTGAATGGCAAACTGTCCTGGCGCATTGGCACACAAGCGCATAGAAGCGAGCATATTAAGCCCTTCAATAAAATCAGTGGCATACTGTTTAGGACCTGAAATCACCATCCATCCGGCTCGAAAACCACAGGCTCGATAATTTTTCGATAGACCATTAAAGGTTAAACACAAAACATCTTGGCTTAATGAGGCAATTGCGGTGTGAGTTGCACCATCGTATAGAATTTTATCATAGATTTCATCGGCAAAGACAATTAAGTCATGCTGATAGGCTATTTCCAGGATAGCCCTTAACATCTCGTCACTGTATAGTGCACCCGTTGGATTATTGGGGTTGATGATGACGATGGCTTTGGTTTGGGGAGTGATTTTCTGTCGAATATCATCTAAATCAGGCATCCAATCGGCTTGTTCATCGCATATATAGTGAATCGGTGTACCACCAGATAAACTTACTGCAGCCGTCCACAAAGGATAATCAGGCGTGGGAATTAAGACTTCATCACCATCATTTAGCAAAGCATTCATGCTCATGGTGATTAACTCCGAGGCTCCATTGCCAAGATAAATATCATCAATCCCAACATGCGTAACATTTTTATTTTGCATTTCATGCATGACAGCTTTTCTTGCAGAAAACATCCCTTTAGAGTCGGTGTAGCCGGCAGATTGGGGTAAATGTTTAATGATGTCCTGAATAATTTCATTGGGTGTTTCAAAGCCGAAAACCCCTAAATTACCGATATTTAATTTGAGAATGGGATGCCCTTCATCTTCCATTTTTTTAGCCAGCTCCATCACTGGACCACGTATGTCATAACAGACATGACTTAATTTTTTTGATTTAAGTATGGTTTTCATTATCTAACAGAATTGGTCATTGTTGGACATCATTTTATCACATTCGTCATTTAATAGAAGTCTAGCAACCAATGATACGGGTTTTAACCGGCATGCCTTTAATGGTTTTGTTGGACAAGGCATGACACACTTTTTTAGCCAATTCATTACGAATAGCAACATAGGAGCGCAAAGGTAGAATATTGATTTTACCAATGGCTTCTACAGGAATGCCGACATCTTTGACTAAAGTACCTAAAATATCTCCCGGTCTTAATTTATCTTTTTTACCAAGGTCTAAATTGAGGGTTAGCATCGTTGGGATTTTTGAACTCATTTCAGTTGGGCTTAGTTTGTCAGCATGACTCCAAGAGACATGCTCATGAGGTAAAAGATGCATTTGATTGGGTGACACTAAACTGATTGCCTGACCTTTTTGACCGGCCCGACCTGTGCGACCAATGCGATGCGTATGGGTTTCCATATCAAAAGCGAGTTCATAGTTAATGACCAAGGGGAGTGCATGGATATCCAGACCGCGAGCAGCAACATCGGTGGCAACTAAGATAGGACAACTTAAGTTGCTAAACTGAATCATCGCTAAATCTCTATCGACTTGTTCCATATCACCATTAAGACATTTAACGGTATAGCCATTCGCTTTTAAATGACTGTTGATTTCGGTAGTCATTTGTTTGGTATTACAGAAAATTAACACGGAAGAAGGTTGATGATGGGCAATTAAAGAGGTCAGCAGATTTAGTTTTTCACTGGAGGCTGCTTTATAAAATAGTTCTTCTATTGCATTATCTTCAACAGCACTCTCAATCATAATGGTGCTTGGTTTGGTTAAATATTGCTTAGCTAGGTTTTTTATCGTATCGGGGAAAGTTGCAGAAAACATTAACGTTTGTCGTCTGGCAGGGGTTCTATTGATAATGGCATTGAGCGCATCCGAAAAACCCATATCCAGCATTCTGTCGGCTTCATCAAGCACCAGGGTGGATAATTGAGATATATCTAGAGTTGCCTTATCTAAATGCTTTAAAATTCGCCCAGGAGTGCCAACAATGATATGCGCGCCATATTTTAATGAATCCAATTGGGCCTTCATAGGCATGCCCCCAGATAAATTAATGATTTTAACATTTGGCATTTGGCGAGCGAGTTGTCGTATGGATTGACTTACCTGTTCTGCTAGTTCACGGGTAGGGCAAATGACAAGGGCTTGTGCGCCAAAGAATTTTAAATTAAGACGATTTAATATACCTAAACCAAATGCTGCTGTTTTACCACTTCCTGTCTTGGCCTGCGCAATTAAATCTTGTCCATTTAATATCAACGGTAGGCTTTCAGCCTGAATGGGTGTCATCAACGCATATTTTAAAAGAGTTAGGTTATTTAAAAGGGCTTGATTTAAGGGAAGTGTGTCAAATTTTTTTTGTGTCATGAAAAATATCAATAATCTTGTCAAAATTAATTGCAGATTATATCAGTTTTTATCGATCACACCTATCAAAAAAGATTATTTCCTGCATTGACTATACTTACAGCAGGGAAATTATAGGACAGCATCCAATGCGACCCCCAAATGATTTGTTGAGGACTGAAGATGGGCATATTTTATTAGAATCTAGGGCGTGTCCTCAATTCAAAGCCATTAATTAAGCATTTTTTTCTTACTTCCACCCTGTTTTATTCTTTATTAGAACAGCACATCATTTCCTCTTAATCCAAATCCATGAGCAAGCTAGAAAAAGCATAGATTTGATAGAGCGTCGTTTCTTCTGTACAAACTGTTTTACTTCATGAGTATTTGACGGTTTTGATTAAAAATTAACCATGATTGGTTGATTCGTTTTTCAGTTTAAATTAATCCTTCTCAAAATCAATAAAAATTTGATTTTAGTTTAAAAATCGCTCATTCCTGCATTTTTTAGATAAAGCGATACTGCTTATATCTAAAAAAGCAGGCTTAATCCTTCT
>JAKFUY010000211.1 GCA_021732495.1 Legionellales bacterium
AAGGCGAGCATTGATCTCTCGTTCAATATTCACACAAAGCGCTGTTTCTTCATGATTTAATGGGTGAAGAAGCTGTTGGGTTTTTTCATCATTTGTTCGACATTCAATCCCTATAGCCCCTTGTCCACATGCTGGAAGCATGATATCAGCTGAGAGTTGTTGATGAATATGCTGATGTAAATTCATACGTTCAAGTCCAGCACAAGCTAAAATAATAGCATCGTACTGTCCTTGTAGTAGTTTTTCTAAGCGAGTATTAATATTACCACGTAACATCTTTACGTGTAGGTCGGGGCGCAAAGCCAGCAGTTGTGCTTGTCTTCTTAAACTGGCTGTGCCAATCAGTGAGCCAGTTTTAAGATCTAAAAGTCCGTGTTTTTTTGGACTGACAAGCGCATCAAAAGGATTATCTCGTTTGCATATACAAGCCAGTGTTAATTCATCGGGCAATTGTGCAGGCACATCTTTCATGGAGTGTACTGCAATATCAGCACGACCTTCTAATAAGGCTTTCTCCAGTTCCTTGATAAATAATCCCTTCCCGCCGAGAGTTTGTAAGCTTCTATCTAATAGCTCATCGCCTTGTGTAGACATCGGCACCAGTTCAATTTGAAGTTTTGGCCATTTTTTTTTCAATTGATGAGCAAAAATCTCGGTTTGTTGTAAAGCCAAAGGACTTTTGCGTGTGGCAATGCGAAGAAATTCAGTCATAGTGATGTCTTGATGTCAGGGTTAGAAAGCATAGAATACTTTATTTATTTACTCAAATATAAATTATATCTGAATTGGGCATTTAAGTGTAAAAATTGAGAGGTGTGCCCCTAAAAAATTGGGGCACGGAGAGAAAAAACGGAGTTTTTTTAGAATGGTTGTAAGCCAATTTTTTCCGAATTTGAGGGTAATTCTTCACCAGCTGCTCTTGTCGCTGGTTGTACACATACAACTTGAAAAGAACCAGAACGTGGAATTTCCTTAGGATTACCCCACAACAATAAATTTTTAGGGCTACTGGGATGGGGCGAGCCTACCTCTGATTGCCCAAGAAAATGGACAGGACTAGAACGGGGTATTGCATCAAGATGGCTCCACAACAATAAATGTTGCGGGCTTCTATGGCGGGGTATCGGAGAGTCATTCTGATTTTCAGATTCTAAGAGCGCATCAATGGGCGTGACGGCACGTTCCAAACGCATGTATTTTTCAACTAGAGCGGGTGCATCTTCGAGTAATAATCGTCGAAACTCCAACCAATCATCTCTTTGTGCAGCCAGATCTTCTTCAAGAACTTCTTGATGATTCAATATCCCTAAATTTTCCCAATGGCTGGCATTCTCAAGACAATGTTTATACATTCCACCCGGATACGTGCTTGAGGCATCGAAAGGAAGTGGATTGTCGAGCTTTCTAATCATATCCTCTAAAATAGCTGTCACTGGTAGACCCTCAGGCGCTTCATTTATTTGTCGAAACAACTCTTCATGACTAATCATCATCGCAATATTGTACGCGGCAATGATAGCTTCTGAGCAAAATAATCCCATGGGCATCGATGTGCTATCACCTTCAGTTACTGGTACAAAGGGAAGTGCCTTTAGCATATTGATGTACAGTTGGATACTGCGAGTGCCATACTCAGATTTACCAAAGTCTTCCTCAATAATATGTTCTTCTTGTTCTCTTTGTTCTCTGCTAATATCTACCGACAATTTAGACATTTTTTGCAGTTTGAGCCTGTCAAGGCTTCTTAACAATTGAGAACGCTTTTCCTCACTGGCAAACGGGACTTGAAATTCCACCCATCGATACATGATGCCTGTTGCCAATAACGCTAAGTCATTATTTTGTGGGCGAAAGATTGCATATTTATTTTGACGCAGGTAAGTTATCATTATTGAACGGTAATGACGCCCCAGTGTTGCATGCACCTGATAATGTAAACCTTGCCGTATTCCTGCATATATCGAAACATGTTCAATGGAACCGAGAGAATCTAGTTCAAAGATCAAATCACCTGTTTTGAGCTCTTCTACTAACATATGAAAGTACCCTGTAATTTTAAAGTTTTAATTGTAACATGTTGTTTTTTATATGACCAAGCGAAAATCTTCCATACTTGCAAAAGGGCCTTTGTGGGGCTATAATTTTAAAAAATTTAACTTTAGTGTGTATAATTTTAAATTGATGAATTTAATTTATCGTAAATGTACTCTATTATGGATTTTTTTGCTGATATGCATAAATTATTCTTATGCAGCGTTGTCTGGCAAAGAGATTTATCAACAATATTGTTCTGTTTGTCATGCAAGTGGTTTAGCAGGTGCTCCTAAGTATCAATCAAAAGAGGACTGGTCTGCTCGATTGAAACAAAAACATTTAGATGGCTTGGTGGATAGTGCAATCAAGGGAATCAATGCCATGCCAGCCAAAGGGACTTGTCAAGCATGCCTTGAGGCAGATATTCGTGAAGCGATCAAATATATGGTGCCTAAAAATGAGAAATAATGCTTTTTTTATGTTAACACTATCGGTATTGGCAATATTAAGTTCCTATGCAATGCAGTTTCTACTGGATATGCAACCGTGTCCACTATGTATTATGCAACGATTTTGCACAGTGGTGCTGGTTTTCTTATGTTTAAGTTATTTTTGTTTTGAACGTTGGGGCAAAAAAAATAGCTTTTTAATCTCACAGATTATTTTTATTGTCTTGGGTGTTGTATTGGCTGCCCGGCAAATGTGGTTACAAATATTTACCCATAACGACGCTGGATTATGCTTGCCTGGTTTTGAGCAGCTGGTGCATTATTTTTCCTGGGATATTATTCTTAAAGTGATGTTTTGGGGTTCAAATGAGTGCGGAACTGTGGCTTGGACATTATTAGGATTACCAACATCTGTATGGACATTGGGCTTTTTCTTGATGATGTTTGTACTATGGACAAGACAAGTCATTCTGCGTGGTCGACCTTAGTTTATGGATAAATTGGTTTGTGAGGTGCTGGCCCGTCACCCCAAGAATTTAGCACGTGTTACGCGATTCAATACAGCACATGGTGATGTTCTGACCCCGGTATTTATGCCCGTTGGGACCCGCGCTGGGGTTAATAATTTAACGACGCATGAGTTATTAGCAACCGGCAGTCAGATGATATTAGGTGGCAACACTTATCATATGTTGTGTGAGCCAGGACTTGAAACCATTGAGAAAGCAGGTGGTATGCATCCTATGATGGGATGGCAGGGACCAATGCTGACTGATAGCGGTGGGTTTCAGATATTTAGCCTTTCAAAAAATAAAGAAATTTGTCATATCGATGATGAAGGTGCGCACTTTTGTGTGCCTGGAAGCTCGCGCTGGATTCATATGACCCCTGAAGTATCGATTCAAGCACAGAAAGTGATTGGGGCCGATGTTATTATGGCCTTTGATCAATGTACTCCCAGTGATGTTTCGCATCGTGAAGCGACATTTATTATGGAACGTACACACCGTTGGTTGTTGCAATCGTATCGCTGTCATGCTGAAAACCCTTACTCAAAATATGGTTACTTTCAATCCTTGTTTGGGATTATCCAAGGTGGTATTTATGCTGATTTACGTGAGATAAGCGCCGATTTTGTAACGAGTTTAGATTTACCTGGGGTTGCAATAGGTGGAGAGGCTATCGGATTTGATATGGTTGCAACCTGTGAGATTTTGACACACTTGGCAGATAGATTGCCTGAAGAAAAGCCACGCTACAGTATGGGTGTTGGGATGGGACCACAGGATTTAATCGATGTGGTTCGATGTGGCATGGATATGTTTGATTGTGTGGCACCCACTCGAAATGCCAGGCATGGTTCTTTATATAGTGGACGTTTTGTACAAGCGGGTGATTGGCTTAGGTTTGATAGTGAATATTCCAATGGACGATTAGATATCAAAAAACAACAATTTGCCGATGATAAAAATCCATTAATGGATAGCTGTGATTGTTATACCTGCCAACATTACTCCAGGTCTTATTTGCATCATTTATTTAAATTAAAAAGCAATTTATACACAGCACTTGCCTGTATTCACAATATTCATGTGATGCAAGATGCATGCCGTATGATGCGTGAATTGATAATGGGGACGTATGACCAAACATCTTAAGGCCTTAAGTGCCTTCAGCTTAATGATGCTAACAGTTGGATCGGTTGATAGCATCCGCAATTTGCCCACTACAGCCCTTTTTGGTTCCCAGTTGGTCATGTTTTTCGTTTTTGGCGCGTTATTTTTTTTATTTCCTACCGCGCTGGTTTCTGCAGAACTTTCCTCGGGACTGCCTCGTGAGGGTGGTATCTATATTTGGGTTAAACTTGCCTTTGGAAAGCGTGCTGGATTATTTGCCATCTGGTTGCAATGGATTGGAAATGTGATCTGGTATCCCACCTTGTTATCATTTTTAGCTGGCACTTTTGGGTATCTGATAGCACCTGATTATGCCAATGATTCTATGTTTTTATATATTAGCATTGTCAGTGCTTTTACCCTTGCAACAATGATTAATTTTTTTGGGATGCGATCGTCTGCGTGGTTTAGTAACTTTTGTGCCATTACAGGGCTTTTAATCCCAATGACTGCCATTATTACTTTAGGCGTAATTTGGCTGATAAACGGTCATCCATCGCAAATACATTTTTCCTTGCATGATTTTTTCCCTGATATCCATCATTCTCAATTGTGGGTGTCACTTACCGGGGTCATGATGTCATTGTGTGGTATTGAAATTGCAACAGTCCATGCTCAAGATGTGGCCAATCCACAAAAGACCTATCCGAAGGTATTATTCTATTCAGTGATACTGATTTTAGTGACGATGATATTTGGATCATTAGCGATCGCAGTGGTTGTTCCCCAGCAACAAATTAACCTCGTTGCAGGCATCATGCAGGCGTTTCAAGTGTTTTTAGGTTTTTATCATTTAGAGCAATGGCTACCAGTGCTGTCTGTCATGATTGTCATTGGTGGTATGGGAGGTGTCAGCAATTGGATTATTGCGCCTACCAAAGGGCTTATGGTTGCTGCAGAAGAAGGGTGTTTACCTAAAATATTAAAAACAACCAATCGTTTTGGGGCGCCTGTCTATTTGTTGGTGATGCAAGCTGTGATGGTATGTATTTTGGCCTCGCTATTTATTTTTATGCCTTCAGTGAGTGGCTCCTATTGGTTATTAACGGCAGTGGCTGCTCAGTTATATATGCTAATGTATGGGATGATGTTTGCAGCCATTATCAAATTAAGAAGAGCGGGTGTTTTGGCCCATGCAAACTTTAAAATTCCTGGTGGAGCTTTGGGTTTTGCATTGGTATTGCTTGCAGGCTTTACAGGGGTGACGCTGACCTTTATCGTCAGTTTTATAGCACCTGATCATTTAGATGTGGGTAATTTGTTTTATTATCATCTGTTGCAAATCTGTGGACTTGTTTTGATGATGTCCCCACCATTTTTTTTAAAAAAAGCGTGAAGTAATGATTCTGGAATTAAAGCCTTACTGTGAAAAAATCAGTGCTCGATTACCTGAAATCCTATGGCGATTACCAGTATGGCCCAAAGGCTATCTTAATGCGATTACACCTGGCTTATTTATACGAAAGCCCTATTGGACACCACAACAGGCCGTTGCAGAAGTCGAAATGAATTTACAGCAATTACAATCAATGCCTATTGAGTCTAGACAAGCACAATTTCTTAGCCAAAAAATTGAAAAACAAATAGACGTTTTGGTGATGTTGGGAAAGAAAATGCGCGGACCAGGACCTCTTTATCTTCAACCTGGCCTAACACGGGCGCAACACCAATCACGTTTATGGGCGAAAAAAAATGAATTGTTGGCGCAAAAATATGCTTTACAAGTGGCGTCAAAACAATCTTTAGGCAACCCGATGGCTGATGATTTAGATCAGCTTGAGCAACATCTTCTGCAAATTGAAGAATTGATATCAAGAACCTAGGATAAGCTACAATTTTTTGCTACAATAATGGCCATTTAATCTAAAATAAGCATCATGAGGTTTGCATGAGTATTCAACGGTTTCAATTGAAAAAAACGCAGGGACAAAAAATATCCATGGTCACCTGTTATGACTATCCTTCGGCAAAATTGGTGTCTCAAACCAGTATTGACTGTATTTTAGTCGGTGATTCATTGGCAATGACTGTACATGGATTCTCAAGCACCATTCATGCCACTTTAGATATGATGATCTTGCACACTGAGGCGGTGAGCAGGGGCTTGGGTAAGCAGTTTTTAATCACAGATATGCCATTTATGGCTCATCGTTCTAGTGTAGAAATGACAGTTTCTCATGCATTAAAACTCTTACAAGCAGGCGCGCATGCCATTAAAATTGAAGGTGCAGATGACTTTACTTGTAGGCAAATCAGTCATTTGGTAGAAAGTGGTGTGCCGGTGGTTGGCCATATTGGCTTGCAGCCTCAGTCGATATTGGCCTACGGGGCTTATAAAGTGCAAGGGCGTGCGCCTGAGCATGCAAAAAGACTATTAGAAGAAGCTATTAAACTGCAGGATGCCGGTTGTTTTGCGCTGGTATTGGAATGTATCCCTGCTGATTTAGCGACTGCGATCTCAAAACGCTTAAGTATTGCAACCATTGGTATTGGGGCAGGCTCTGGAACCGATGGTCAAGTATTGGTGTGGCATGATTTACTTCGTTTACAATCTGATATTTTGCCAAAGTTTGTCAAGCCATATCAAGCAACCGGAGATACCATTGTCCAAGCGCTTGAGACCTTCCATCAAGAAGTGCAGCTTGAACTTTTCCCCACCAGTGAGTATGCGTATTAAATTTTAAGGGGTTGATGATGACTATGATTTTGCACTCGATAGCGTCCTGGAAAAACATTAAGAAACAAGAACTTGCTGGCTGCTCTATTGGGTTTATTCCCACCATGGGCAATTTGCATCAGGGACATTTATCCTTATGCCAAAAGAGTGCTTTGGAAAATGACATCACGGTGATAAGCATTTATGTCAATCCGACGCAATTTAATGACACACAAGATTTTTCTCAGTATCCAAGAACCTTAGCACAAGATATGCAACAGCTTGAAGACGCAAAGGTAGATTACTGTCTCCTATTGTCTGACACGGAAATGTATGCCGATGATTTTAACTATCAAGTATATGAAAATCAATTATCTCAAACGATGGAAGGTATTCACCGTCCAGGTCATTTCACCGGAATGTTAACCATTGTTCTCAAACTATTGTCAGGTGTTGCACCAACCAATGCCTATTTTGGTGAGAAGGATTATCAACAATATCTTTTAATATCCTCGATGCAAAAAGCGTTTTTCTTAGATTGTGAGGTTATTGCCTGTCCAACTATCCGCGAGGACAGTGGCTTGCCTTTTAGTTCGCGCAACCGTCGATTATCGCTTGAAGATAGAAAGCTTGCTGATAAGTTTGCACAGGTTTTTTTACAAAAAGATGTCTCCATTGAAGATATTAATCAGCAAATCCAAGCCCTTGGTATAGAAATTGATTATTGCCAGGAGTATCTTGGCAGACGCTGGGTGGCGGTACGTATTGGTCCCATTCGTATTTTAGATAATTATGCGAGTAGCTTATGACTATTGCCAACTTTGCCCATATTCCAGGGCATCACCACTTTGTGATAGAAGGCCCAAATGCCAATATTGAAGTAGGCTTATCTATTCCGCAAGCTACCAATCATGATTTTTTTGCAATTGTAGGACACCCTCATCCCCTACAAGAAGGCACGATGAACAATAAGGTGGTAACCACCACGGCTAAAAAGTTTGTCGATATGCATATTCCGGTGATACGATTTAATTTTCGAGGGGTAGGTGCTTCTCAAGGAGAATTTGATCATGGTATCGGTGAAACCGATGATATGCTGTATTTAATTGGCCTTTGGAAAGCGCTTTATCCTCAGAGTAAACTCATTTTATCGGGGTTTTCATTTGGCTCCTATGTGGCTGCCCGTTCCGCACAAGTTGTAGAGTGTGCACTTCTGGTTTTAATTGCACCACCTGTGGCCCGTTTTCAGTTTCAACCGCAATCAATGCCCTCGGTTATTTTAATGGGGGATGCAGATGAGGTGGTTGACCCCCAAGATGTGCGTGTATTTGCTGAAAGCGTGATGCCTCCTATCCCAATTGAATGGTTTGCAGATACCGGACATTTTTTTCATGGTAAACTTCTATTATTAAAAGATGTCTTGGACAAGTGGGTAAACACATGTTTAACGCGCCCCTAAATTTATTGGCCAAGTATGAAGCCATGGTTGCAAAGCAAGATATAGCGCTTAACCCGCAACAAGAATACATCTTAAAAGTGCTTGAAGAATGTTATCTGCGACCCAAGCGCTTCCAGTTTCCTTGGCATAAAAAACTACTTCAAAAAAAAAATGTTTATATCCATGGCACAGTTGGGTCCGGTAAGACTTTTGTGATGGATCTCTTTTATAACCAGATTCCAGGTGAGAAAAAAGCGCGATTTCATTTTCATCAATTTCTAGAACAAATTGCAGCTGATTTAAGAGCCTATCAAGGCTCGAAAGATCCCATGCAGAAGATCGTCAAAGATTTAGCTTCTCAGTATCAGGTAATTTGCTTAGATGAGATGATGGTTCAGGATGTAGTACAAGCCATGTTGCTTTTGAGTCTGATTCCAGCGCTTATGGAATCAAATGTCATGTTGGTATTTACCTCTAATATTGAGCCTCGCCAGTTATATTTAAATGGTCTGCAGCGCGAAAGATTTATGAAGGTCATAGAATTTATAGAAACTGATGCCTACGTACTTTCTCTAGCTTCCAACCTTGACTATCGTAGTCAGCGAGTTCCACTTCCTAAACAAACCTATTTTTTTCCGAACTCAGAAAAAACCGAGCACGATTTCAAACAATTGTTTATTCAGCTGGCCACCCATTTCAAAGAAGATGTGGTGTGGGGCCCGCAACTTTTGATACAAAACCGACAGGTTGATGCCATTGCTAAAACCGGAAAGCTTGCTTGGTTTGAGTTTCATCATATTGCAGAAATTCCCCGTTGTCAGCGTGATTATTTAGAATTGACGCAGGATTATCAAATGGTATTTGTCAGTAATGTTCCCACATTTAAAGATGCTGAAACCGCAAATGTCATTTTATGGATGTATTTCATCGACGTCATGTATGATGCTCAGGTGAAAATATTAATTTGTGCAGATGTCGAACTCGATGCACTTTATCCAACAGGACCTTTAACTTCCCCATTTCAAAGAACCATCAGCCGCATGAAAGAAATGCAATCCCAATGGTATTGGCAGATGGGGCAGTAGTTGTTTAAAGACTTATCAATGCCCTCTAGATGGTCCTGATGGTAAATCTTTATCAACTAACCTCCTAAATTCTGGATCTTGATTTTCTTCTTGTCTTCCACCCTTAATTATTTTTTTGAACTCAGGAACGGAGTTCTCTGGATCGGCTTTGGATTTTCTAGAAAGCACCAAATTCCAGATCAAGCTAATAACACCAACCACAACAGCAGCAATTCCGATCGCAATGAGTGGTACAAATGGTGTAAAAATACAAGTTGCTACTAAACCTGCAAAAAGAAGAACAGCGATGCCTTCAAGGGCTCTACCCCAGTCTTTTTGATATATACCTAACCCTAATTGAATTAATCCATATAAAGTGCATATTCCTGCAGCAATAGTTAAAACCATAGGTATAGCCAAAATACTTGCAAAAGTGAGCCCTGCAACGCCAAATGCTGTTAAAATAAAATCAGAAAGCATGTTAACAACATAATATGATTTAGGTTGTGTAAGTGGGGCCGGTTCTAATGTAACAAACTGCGTGCTCCATTTTACAATAATACTTTTAAACTGTTCTCTCTCAGCACCTCCTGTCAATGTATTATCTTCTTGTGACTTCTGCGCTAAACATAAATTGAATTTTAATAGTATGATATTATGTACTCTTTTTTTCATTCCATTTATGTATGATGAGTATAAAGAGAAATACTCCCAAAAATCTTCCAATATTTTGTCTTTTTCAATGCCGACATTTTTATAAAATGTAAACATTCGATCTGTTTGAATTTTCATTTCATCTGTATCGAGTTCTTCATTTCGTTGCAATGTTTTAGAAGCAGTAATCAAATCCTCATAACTTATTTTGCTATGTGCACCGAAAACACCATGAATAAGAGTGTTTTTTTCTTCCTGGGTATTTCCTGAACATGAAACAAAATCCTCATGAACACCAGAGTAGTGTTTTTCTATACTTTCTTCAAAATTAGTTTCAGGGGAAATATCTTTCCAATATGTACTAATAATTTCCCAGATAGCGGGGTAATTTTTTTGTAAATCAGAGATAAATTTTGAAGATATATTAACAATCATCTCGGACACCACAGTTTTATCAACCTTAAATCTTGGAAAATGGGGATCTTCAGAGAATCTACTTATATAGCAATTAATCTTCAGTTGATAACATGTATAAATCTCGAGTTGTTTGTGAGCAATAGGAACAAGTCTCTGAGTGTACTGGAGAAAACATTCAGCAACTCTTGGATTATCGTTAGTTGCAGGTGACAAAAGAGTTTGATAAGGTTTATCAGAATTAAACTCGAGTTCTGTGTCAATTTCTTTTAGATTTTTTTCCAATAGTTTTTTTTCTTTGGATATTAATTCTTCAAGTTCTTGCAAATCATTTTCAAGTTTTTGATTTGCAGACATAATTGGTTTAATCAAGGGATTCTCATCCGCATTAGATACATCTAATTGCATTATCTTGTGCAATATTAAAGCGTTCTCACCTATAACTTGTCGAACTGATTTTTGGTAATTATCGCTTTTTAGTTTGAGTTCAGATATTTGGGCGTCGTCATCGTCTGCATGGGATGCTTTAAGGGCATAATAGGTATTGTATTCATGTATGCCCATTAGTGTACTGGTCGCAGATGAGTCAAAGTTTGCGCATACGATGGCAAGAATAAATTCGGGAGTTTCTCTGAGGAGTTGATCATAATACTCATCGTCATACCCCATGCTTTTGAAGTAGGCTTTTATTCGAATCCAATACTGTGTGTTTAAGAATTTTTCAGGAATGTCCTGCACAAATTTGGACCAAGGGGTTTCAGGATTCAATTGGTCAATATATTCTCTTAATATATTATCTGCAGATTTGCCACTTACAGATGTGTCACTTTCACTATTTGGTGAATAACTCACTATAGCATTAATCGTTTTTAAAGGATTTATTAAAACTGATGCAGTTGAAACAGCTGCTAAACGTGCTGCTAAATCCGTAAAATCTACAAGTTCCGTGGGTAATGAGGACATATAATTCAACCTATCCAATAATTTGATTAAATCAATTATGTTTAAATTGTACCATATTTGCCTGAAATTAGCCATGTCTGATCATTTTATTTTGAATTTAAGCTATAGATTTATTATTACATAAAATCTATCATAGAATTTCTAGAAAATGATTTGCATATTGATTCTAAAAAAAACCTAATGATTAGAGTATATGTTATTTAGATAAGCTATCGACCAATTATCTCGGAGTTCCTAGCTTTGTGCTGATGTAAATTCAGTTTTTTTGTGAGAAGGGAAATAATTTTGAAGGTGTTTTGGTGATCGCAAGGCATTTATTAAATCATGAGGGCTGTCATAATCTTGATCTCAGATTTGGCAGTTAGATACTGAAAAGTTTCTAAAATTGATACTGAGATTAGAGCTTAGAAAATTTTAGAACTCGCACTTCATTTCTGAATTGTCGGTTTATAAATTACGAGTATTTAATTTTTAATTTTGGAAGTAATGCCAGCTTAGAAATAACATTTTGATTTTCTGTCTGAGGCATAAGGCAAAGACATACTTAGTTAAAACGCATGTTGTTGTTAGGTATTATTTACAATGCTTGATAATCCCTGATGTAAAGTGTGGAGTTTAACGTTGGTTTTCGAAAGAATTTGTAATAAACGTTGATTGTTGAGTTTTTTATTTTGGCTCATAAATTCACGTTTCATGGGCGTGGCCTGCTCCCAGATACTATTAAAGTCTTGATAGGGGGCTGGGGGCAGATGCAATAAATCGGCTAATGTTTGCTGAAGTTCTCCCATGGGGGTGGGGGTGCCATCAGCGATATTTAAAACACCATGGTAGCTTAGCTCAGTTCCTAATAATTCTAGGATATTCACCAAATCATCAATCCATATGTGATTAATCAGTGGTGCTTGAGAGGGATGAATTAGGGGTTGCTGCTGCTGGGCTGCAAGAAGTGGGATACGATCGGGTCCATAGATGCCAGCCACTCTTAAGAGCGCAGTAGGGATATGATGGATATTACTAAACGCTTGGAGTTGTATTTCTGCTTCTTGGCGAAGGCGCTGTCGTTTGTTTTCGATATGACAGGGTGAATATTCATCGACCCAAGCACCCGCGTTATCACCATATATGCCACTTGAGCCAATATAAATGATTTTTTGGGGCTTGGGATTCAGTTTTTTTAGGACTTCCGCCATTGGGGTATCATTATTCGGCGGAATAAAATAATATAGAATATAGGCATCAGGAAGATTAGGGATGGTTTTACCTATATCACAGTACTGATGATTGATGCCCTCAACGGGCGTTCTCGAAAGGGCTAGTGTCGGTTTGCCAATGTATTTTTTTGCAAGAAAACTAGCGCAATAGCCATAGCCCATCAGTACGTGTGTAATCATTATTTTGACCAATCAGCAAAAAGATCGTAGTCATCACTGTCAGTAATTTTTACATTGTAAAACTCACCCAGTTGAATGTCTTTTTTGTATGGCAGGTAGACTAAGCCATCAATTTCAGGGGCATCAGCACTACTTCTTGCAATAATTTGATCCTCTTCAATGGCATCAACCAATACTTGTAGGGTTTTACCACGTTTTTGAGTCAGTTTATCAGAACTGATTTTTGCTTGTAGCTCCATAAAGCGTGCATAACGTTCTTCTTTGACTTCATCAGCAACTTGATTGGCAAGGTGATTGGCGCTAGCACCTTCCACAGGGGAATACTTGAAACATCCCACACGGTCTAATTGGGCAACTTTTAAAAAGCTTAATAACTCTTCAAAATCATCTTCGGTTTCACCCGGAAATCCAACAATAAATGTTGAACGAATGGTAATGTCGGGACAAATTTGACGCCATTTTTCAATTCGTTTGAGGGTGTTTTCTTGATTAGCAGGGCGTTTCATCGCCTTCAATATTTTTTGACTGGCATGTTGTAGAGGGATATCAATATAAGGCAATAGGCCATTGGGTTGCATCAAAGGGATAATATCATCGACATGGGGATAAGGATAAACGTAATGCAGTCTTACCCAAATTCCGAGTTTACCTAATGCATTGCATAACTCATAAAATTTGGTAGCAATCGTTTCATTGTGCCATTGAATAGGGGCATATTTTTTATCAACACCATAAGCCGAGGTATCTTGTGAGATGACCAGTATTTCTTTAACACCGGCGGCTTTTAGTTTCTCAGCTTCGGAGAGAACTTGATTCATGGAGTAGCTTTGTAATTTTCCACGCATCGACGGGATAATACAAAAAGTACATTGATGGTTACAACCCTCAGAGATTTTAAGATAGGCATAATGTCTGGGGGTAAGTTTTATCCCTTGTGGAGGTATTAATTGCGTAAATGGGTCGTTTGGAGGCGGGACATGGGCATGCACCGCTTGGATGACCTCTTCATAGGAATGTGGGCCACTGATATGTAACACATCAGGACATACTTCACGTATTTTATCAGCTTTTGCACCCAAACATCCGGTGACAATGACTCGACCATTTTGCGCCATCGCTTCTTGAATGGCATTTAACGATTCTTCAATGGCAGATTCTATAAAACCACAAGTATTAATAATGACCACATTGGCATCATGATAGGTATTAACCAGCTCATAGTTTTGAGCTTTCAGTTGCGTGATAATGCGTTCAGAGTCAACAAGGGCTTTAGGGCAGCCAAGGCTCACAAAGCCTATTTTTGAATTTTGCATAACATATTCCAAATGATCATTAAAAAAATAAGCCTGGAAAACCAGGCTCTTCAATTGAGTAGGACGTTTTAGGGTATTTAAGGCCTAAATTTTCGTTCTAATACTTCGTCAGCTACTGTATGGAGTTTTTGAACGATATCTTTAAGCTCTGGAGATTCATAGGTATAATTTTTATCATTTATTTTGATTTTAATTAGTTTAGGATCAATTCCAGACTCTGCAGCTGTTTCAAATGCTTTTCTTAAATACTTTTCGAGGTGTTCTTTTTTATCACCTTCTTTATCTGATGTACACTGTGGGAGTGTTAATTTAAGCTTAATATGGTTATCTCCCTTACTTACAGCAAAGTCACATATCGCCTTAATAATAAGTGCCATATCATACTGATTACTAAAAGAGGCTGCATTATTACCATGCCATTTAATTTTTGACGGGAAATTCCTGGTTTTAAGGAATTCCTGGATACCTTTAAAGTCAGGAAGTGACTTTTGATTATCGTGCAACCATTGTTTTAGTTGGGTTAGGCCACAATCCTTCCCATCCTTAACCTCTTTTGAGTCTTCGATTAAAGCGATAAGATCCATTGTTTTGACATACATTCTCAAAAAGCTGACAACATTTGTCTGGGCCTGCAGCGCATCTATTTCTATTGAAATTTTCTCATGGGTTTCAAAGGCTTCTTTGGCCTTTGTAAGCCCCGCTAGAAGCTCTTTTTCGCGTGTATCCTTCATTATTAATCCCTAAATTAAATTCATTTGTTTAACATAATTATAATCTAAAACCGCTAAAGGTTCAAACTGATTTTGATTTAAGTTTGATCACAAAAAATAAAAAATAAACAGACGGCGAATGATGCGCATTGTTGAACCATCTTACCATGCTGCAATTGCACCGGTTCCAAATAATTCGTTGGCTTTATCGATAACTGGTTGACTGTGCATGGCATCGATAAAATGTTTTATTTCTTGTTTTTTTTGATGATTAATTTTGACAACAATCAAATTGGCATATGGAGAGTTCTTTGATTCTAAGTAAATGGAATCTTTTCCAGGGACGAGTCCTGCCGGTATTGCAAAAGTGGTATTGATGACAGCCGCTGCGACATCTGGAAGTATTCTGGGTAGTTGTGCGGAATCGAGTTCTTTAATTTGTAAATTTTTGGGATTGGACACAATGTTTTGTGGGGTCATGATATCTTTTTTGCTTAAGGTAATAAGGCCTGCTTGTTCTAGTAGTAGTAATGCACGGGTCTCATTGCTTGGATCATTGGGGATGGCGATAGCGGCGTTTTTTGGGAGTTCTGTAACGGATTTATATTTTTTAGAGTACATCCCCATGGGGTAAATGAATGTTTTACCAATGGCTTCAATAGGGTAGGATTTGGCTTTTATACTAGCCTTTAAAAACGGTAAATGTTGGTAGATATTCATATCAAGTGTTCCATCGGCAAGTGCTTCATTGGGAAAGTGATAATCAGTAAACTCTAATACTTTGACATTCAGACCATATTGTTCTTTAGCAACTTTTTGTGCAACCTTGACTAAATCAGTTTCTGGACCTGAAATAGTGCCTACAACTAAATCATATTTTTGGGTGGGCTGACATGCGAATAATAGCCCAATACAGACCAATAACATCCATTGTTTGATATGTTTCATAAATACCTCAATTAATTTTGTTGAATACGTTCTCGAATGCAATTACCTAACCATTGAATCATTTGCACCATGACGATAAGAATTCCTGTGGTTAATAGCATCGTAGGGGTATCAAAACGTTGATAACCATATCGGATGGCTAAATCACCCAAACCACCACCGCCAATAGCACCGGCAAGCGCTGAATAACTAACAAGTGTGATAGCGGTCATGGTGATAGCATCAACCATTAGTGGCATGGTCTCTTGTCGTAACATAAATTGAATCATTTGCGTGGGGGTGGCACCAATTGACTGTCCATACTCTCTAACGCCAGGGGATATTTGTTGATAGGCTTGCAATACAAAACGGGCAAACAAGGGGGTGGCACCGAGGGTGAGAGGTATCACAGCGGCATTTAAACCAATTGCGGTTCCTATGAGCCAGCGCGTTAAGGGTAGAAGTGTCACCATAAAAATAATAAATGGAATGGATCTAACGATATTGATGATAAAATTTAAGCATTTTGCAATATAGGGATGTGGCTGCAAATCTTCATAAATAAAGATGATGGTGCCTAATGGCCAGCCTAACAATATTGAGCCTAGCGTTGCTAAAACAATCATGTAGATGGTTTGAGCAGTTGCCTGTAAGATTTCAATGGTGTATGCGGTCAACATATCCGAGTATTTCTCCAATAATGTGGTTTTGATGACAATGCGCAAGGAACTTTTTTAAAAGCTCTGCCTGTGTGCCAATACTTATAATCATTACACCGCACTGATTGTGATGGGTGTGATCAATTTGTGCGGATAAGATGTTGACATCGATATCCAATTCTCGACACATTTCACTGATAAATGGGATAGTAGCGCCCTGGCCTGGGAATAACATTCTTAAAATACAATGGGTGTTATGTTCATCACTTAATTGCTCAATAATAAATTCAGGAAGTTGTGAGGTGATATCCCCATATAATGAATTTCGAATTAAACTTTGTGGGTTTTTTAATACAGAAGGCCATTCGCTGATTTCAATAATTTCTCCCATTTCCATGAGAGCGATACGATTACATATTTTTTTAGCCACCTGCATATCATGGGTAATTAATAACAAAGACATATTATATTGCTTTTGGATATCGAGGAGCAAATTCAGGATTGCTTGAGTATTGGCTGGGTCTAAAGCGGCTGTTGCTTCATCGCATAGCAAAATAGAGGGTTGTGTACTTAATGCTCTGGCGATGGCTACACGTTGTTTTTGTCCACCACTCAATTGTTGGGGATAGGCATGTTTTTTTTGTGACAATCCCACCAGATCCAAAAGTTCGTCACAACGTTGTTTTATTTTCTGCTGACTGTAATGCTGAATATGCATAGGAAGCGCAATATTTTCTAAAACAGTTTGTTGATTTAACAGATGATAGTGTTGGAAAATCATGCCGATACGTTGTCTGGCATGACGTAGTTCTTGGCGAGATAAGTCCATCAGGTTTTGATTATTGACATACACCTCACCTTTGTCAGGACGCTCTAGAAGGTTGATACAACGTAAAAGTGTCGACTTACCTGCTCCGCTGCCACCAATAATGCCAAATATTTCTCCCTCAAAAATTTCAAGATTAATATTTTTCAGAATCAACTGCTGGTGAAAGGATTTATAAATGTGCCGTAAAGAAATCATATAAAGTTCGACCGTTATTTTTTAAAAGGGGCAACGGCGAAAGAGGGGTTTCATAAAACCGCTTTAGCCGTGTTTACAAGTAAAACTTGAGCGCCCGCAAGCTGATAAATTCAAATCCGCGCAACAAAAATTATATAGATGTGCAGTGTTGAATGTCAATTACTTTAGTGATTTTAATTTACATGCTGAAGACGTGAATGCGCTTATAATTCTTTGCCGACACACGTAACTTATGACATAATGAATCAATCTTTTTCAAGCACTGAGGGTATCTGATGGACGACAATAAACAAAAAGCTTTATCGGCAGCATTAACACAAATTGAACGACAATTTGGAAAAGGTTCCATTATGCGCATGGGTGATCTTTCTCAAGCAGCTCGAGATATTGAAGCCATTTCCACGGGATCACTGAGTCTTGATATTGCCTTGGGTATTGGTGGCCTACCTCGGGGGCGAATTGTTGAAATATATGGTCCGGAATCTTCAGGTAAAACCACGCTAACATTACAAGTCATTGCAGAATGCCAAAAAATTGGTGGAACGTGTGCATTTATAGATGCTGAACATGCTTTAGATCCAAGCTATGCAGAAAAACTGGGTGTTAAAGTTGATGATTTAGTAATATCTCAGCCTGATACCGGTGAGCAAGCTTTAGAAATTACCGATATGTTAGTGCGCTCAGCAGCCGTTGATGTCGTTATTATCGACTCTGTTGCCGCTTTAACGCCTAAAGCAGAAATTGAAGGTGAAATGGGTGATACGCATGTGGGTTTGCAAGCACGTTTAATGTCTCAAGCATTGAGAAAATTAACCGCTAATATCAAACGTTCTAATGTGTTGGTTATTTTTATCAATCAGATTCGTATGAAAATTGGTGTGATGTTTGGTAGCCCTGAAACCACTACAGGTGGTAATGCTTTAAAATTCTACTCGTCAGTCCGTTTGGATATTCGTCGAATAGGCTCTATTAAAAAAGGTGAAGAGATTTTAGGGAGTGAGACCCGAGTTAAGGTTGTTAAAAATAAGGTTGCGCCACCATTTCGTATTGCTGAATTTGATATTTACTATAACGAAGGCATCTCGCGTGAAAGTGAAATCATCAACCTGGCAGTTCAATTGGGCTTTATTGATAAATCGGGTGCTTGGTATAGCTATCAACAAGAAAAAATTGGTCAAGGTAAGGATAATGTTCGTACCTTCTTAAAAGAGCATCCAGAAATCTCAAAAACCCTCGAGCAAAAAATTCGTCAAGAGTTTTTAATCAACCAAAAAAAAGCGGCAGTTGATAAACCTGTAGCAGAACTCGCTGTTGATGAATAAAACCATGGAGATGGCGTTGCGTTTATTAACGCGACGCGAACATAGCCAGCAGGAATTGACCCAGAAATTGTTAAAAAAGTTTTCAGAAGAAGATGTAGCCCCAGTAATTAGCAAATGTTGTCAACTGGGGTTAGTTGATAATCAAAGATTTCTTGAGTCTCGCATACGACACCGTGTGCAACAAGGCTACGGCCCGGAATGGATAAAACAAGATCTTTATCCACATCAAATTGAAGAGGAATTGTTAAGTCAGTTCATGAATTTTGATGAGGATTTTTGGGTAGAACAAGCCACAAACTTGGTTGTACGAAAATATAAAACACGCGATGTAAAAGTGGAAAAACCTAAAATTCAACGATATTTGTATCAACGTGGTTATCCTGTTGCAGTTATTCAACAAGCCATGAAAACAATATTGAGTCATGATGATTAATCGGTAGACAAAACCATGAAAACAATGAAAAGTGCTGAAATACGTCAGGCGTTTATAGATTATTTCACAAAGCTTGGTCATCAAGCGGTGTCAAGTAGTTCTTTAG
>JAKFUY010000104.1 GCA_021732495.1 Legionellales bacterium
CATCGATCACTACAGTTTATTATTTATAACTTTAGCTGGCATCATCCTTGGTTATGAGTTGCGATTATTATGTATTAAATATATCAATCAATCGAAAAAAATGTCTATTCAGTATCGATTTTTAAACTTAACTAAAAACTTTATTGTTTATTTTACGCCACTATCTTTCTTTACAATGTTTATCTATTACAAAACACAGGATCTAAAAACTACCAATACCATATTATATTTTTTTAAGTTGGTTATGGTTTTTAGTGTACTTAAATATTTATCAGAGGTTTATTTTTTTTGCATCATAAATATCAAAAACAAACACTGGAAGCAGCAAACACAGACATTATTTTTGATTATTTTTTGGATCATGGTAGCCAATAGTATCACCAATTGGGTTTTTAAAAAGTTTCTAATATTAACGGTTAGCTCTGCTTTTTTTATAAAAATTTATATTTTAGCAACAAGTATTCTGTTAATGGTCACATGGTGTTATTTAATCCATTGCATAACCCACATGAAGTATATCTCTAAAGAGTTAAAAATAAAAATAACTCAAATTCGTTACTATTTATATTTTATCGTCGGCTTATTTTATATTACTAGAACAGCACTTGCATGTGTCTATGGTTTAGATGAAATTAGTCTGGGACTTACCCGAGCAGTACTGATGGTGGTAATGGTCGTTATATTTGCTAGAATTTTATTTAGATATCTGAGTTACATCGAGGAAGGCCTACAAAATGATACCATTCTCATCAGAAAAATTCGGTTACATAAATTGCTTGGAATCAATCCAAAACTAAAAGTGAGAGAAATTACTTTTTTCAAACACTTTTTCATGATGCTTGCAACGTTAGTTTTTTTTATTCCATTATCGATGTATTGTTTAGCTCTTCCTGAACAATTCTTTTCCTATTACATCAACATCATTAATAATTCAATTATAATAGGCCCATTTGCTTTTTCAATCGTGCATCTTATTGAAGCAGGTATGATTTATTGTGTTCTAATTATCCTGGGCAAGTTTCTCATTAGCAAATATACCCGTCATTCTCCTGCCCTCGAAGATGCGCATAAAAAAAACATATTATTGATGACACTTACATTTACTAACCAGTTTTTAGCGATCATTTTTTCATTAGGTGTTGCAGGGATTAATTTTAAAGAGCTTGGTCTGATTCTTGGCGGATTATCTATCGGTATCGGTATTGGACTTAACACTCTCATCAGTAATATCGTCAGCGGATTACTTATTTTAATTAAAAAACCTATTCAGATAAATGATTATATCTCGCTCTTGATACCTAGAATTCATGTCCCAATTCAAGGACGCGTTCAAAAAATTGATTTATTGTATACGCAAATATTAACCAATGAAGAAAATATGATTTATTTATCCAATACATTAATTATTACTAGTGCCATTACCAACTATACAATGATAAATAAAAGCTCGTGTTGTTTTATTAGCCTCAAATTTAATACAGAGAAAGTATTACCAAAAGCAAAAGATCTTTGTATGGTGCTCTTACTCAAGCATCCAAAAATTATTCACAATGGCGTTTTAGCTCCCAATATTAACGATAATATTTTACACCAAAAAGATAAACCTCAGGAAAACATATTAGATATTTCATATACGGTCAAAGATAATGGAGAAAAACAAGAAGTGGAAAATGAAATTCATCGTACTATTAAGGAAATACTTGAACAAAACAACATTGAACTCATTAATGCACAGGAACAACAGGTAACCAATTTCAGAGATGACGAACTTAATGACTAAACATCATTTAGACCTTGTTCGCCAGCCCTCAATATAAACGTAAAATACAGGGACTACAAATAAAGTAAGAATAGTGACAAGTAACATGCCAAACAACACCGTGGTTCCTATGGATTGACGACTCATTGCACCAGCCCCTGAGGCAATGGCTAGCGGAAATACTCCTAATATAAATGCAAATGAGGTCATTAAAATGGGCCTGAGTCTTAATAGAGCTGCTTTTTTAACCGCCATATACATGTCCAACCCCTCTTTCTCTTGCATATTTTTTGCAAATTCAACAATTAAAATAGCATTTTTAGCAGCCAAGCCAATTAAAAGGATTAATCCGATTTGACCAAAGACATTTAAGCTGAGGTCACGAATTAAAAGTCCTAATACGGCCCCTAGGATAGCTAAGGGCACTACTAATAAAATCATCAAGGGCATAGACCAGCTTTCATATAAAGCCGCCAAAAATAAGAATACAAACACCAAGCACAGTGCAAAAATAACAGAAGCGATATTGCCTGCCTGAATTTCGGCAGAGGTAACCCCTATCCAATCTTGTGCCATCCCTTTTGGCAACACCTCATGACATAATTTTTCAATCGCTTGAATCGCATGACCGGTTGAGAAACCATCATTGACAGCGCCTAAAATAATCGCTGATGAATATAAATTATAATGGGTGATATTAAAGGCCGATTCTTTAAATTGAAGCGTTACAAAAGCACTTAAAGGGACCATTTTTCTATCACTACTCCGTACATATATCTGAGATATTTGCTCTTGATTTAATCGTTTCTCTGATTTTGCTTGGATTAAGACTCGGTATACCTGACCATATTGTGTAAAGTTATTGACAAAATAAGAACCATAAAAAGACTGTAATGCAGAATATACATCAGCAATATTCACCTTTAAGGCTTTGGCTTTCTCCCTATTAATATCCAAATAAACCCCAGGAGAAGATAAATTAAGATTTGATATCATGTAACTTATCTCTTTAAGTTGCTGGCTTTTTTCAATCAATTTATCAACTGCCTCTGCCAGAGCAGGAATACCTAAATAGGCTTTGTCTTGAATCATAAATTGAAAACCACCTACGGTTGATAAACCCGGAATAGAAGGAGGATTTAAAACCATGATTTGGGCATCTTTAATTTTACTGAGCTTTTGCTGCAAATCTTTTACAATCGCAGCTGACGTCAACCCTTTAGAGTCTCGTTGATTCCAGGCTTTTAGTCTTGCAAAAATAACGCCTTGATTGGGCTGATTGATTTGCTCAACAATATTGGTTCCACCAATCATGATTTGATGTTCCACACCAGGGTTAGAAGCAATAATTTGATAAGCCTTTTTAAAAACATCATTCAAGGCATATACATTATACCCATCTGGTTTTTTAACCGTAATAATTAAATATCCTTGGTCTTCTTCAGGTAAGAAAGATTTTGGAACCTTTAACATACAAAAAATCATCACCACAATTAAAGCTAAAAAGACTAAAATAACTTGCCATTTATGATGAATCACAGTATCAAGCAATGTTTCATATTTATTTCTAATCCGATTAAAAGACGCTTCAAACTTCACAAAAAAAGCATTTTTATGTTCTGTTTTATGCGATGTAAGCAATATTCCGCACAATGCAGGCGTGAGCGTTAACGAGTTAATCCCGGATAATAACACGGAGAAAGCAATGGCTAATGCAAATTGGTTATAGAGCATCCCTGATATACCAGGAATAAAGGCTACCGGGACAAATACTGCCAATAAAATCAGAGTTGTGGCAATAATAGGGCTTTTGACTTCTTCGGTCGCTATTCGAGTGGCTTCTTTGATATCAGTAATCCCTTCCTCAAGCTTACGCTCGACGTTTTCAACCACTACAATTGCGTCATCGACGACTAAACCTATGGCTAATACCAAACCCAATAAACTTAAGGTATTGATAGAAAAGCCACACATACTAAAAAACATAAAAGTACCAATTAAAGATACTGGAATTGCGATACAAGGGATAAGTGTGGTTTTAATTTTTTGTAAAAAGACATATACCACCATAAACACCAATACCATCGCCTCAAATAATGTGATTAAAACCTCTTTTAACGACTCTTTGACAAACTCAGTCGTATCATAACCAATAATGTATTCGACACCTTCTGGAAACAACTTTTTTAATTGTTCCATGTTTTTCACCACTTGATTGGCAATACTTACAGCATTCGAACCAGGATATTGATAAATACCGATGGTGGCCGTGGGTTGCAAGTCAAAATTAGTAGAACTGTCATAGTTCTGTGCCCCCAATTCAACCGAACCGATATCTTTGATTTTGACGACCCGCCCATCATCCTGGACTTTTACGACAATTTCCGCATACTTTTTTGGATCTTTTAATTGTGTTTCTGTTGTAATTTGAATTTGTATGGGCATTTTATTATCGGTGGGTGGGCGCGCAAATATTCCCATGGCAGCTTGTTGATTTTGATCTTTGATGGCATTAATGACATCCTCAGGTACTAATTCTAAACTGGCCATTTTGTCAGGATCTAACCATACCCGTATGGCGTATTGCAAAGTTCCATAATTTTTTACATCTCCAACACCATTGAGCCTTTTTAAAACAGGAACGATATTAATATCTGCATAATTACCCAAGAATTTACTGTCATAGATATGTTTTTTATCAATCAAGTTCACCACCAACACCATGTTTTTTGAGACCTTCTGAACATTGATTCCTGATTGCAGTGCCGATGATGGGAGTTTGGCTGTGGTCGCGGATATCTTAGTAAATACATCGGAAGCTGCAACATCGACATTGGCTCCAACATTGAAATTGGCAGTAATTAGGGTATCTCCGAGATTAGTACTCGATGAATTGATAGAAGATATCCCATGGGTACCATTAATAGCGAGCTCGAGTGGTGTAGTAACCGCATCTGAGACCACTTGCGAACTTGCCCCTAAAAATTGAGTGCTAATTTGAATTTGCGGGGGAACAATATCTGGAAACTGTGAAAGCGGTAAAAATAACAAGCACAAAAGGCCTACAAAAACCATCAAAATGGCAATTACACCCGCAAAAATTGGTCTTCTGATAAAAAATTCAATCATAATAGATAATCTTTTTTAATAACTATTGGTTTAACCTTGGTGCCAGGCGGTAAATGCGGATTTTCTAACAATATCTGATCGCCTTGAAGTACGCCTGTTTTGATCTCCAATAACTCACCTTTGATGATGCCTGGAATGACATTACGAACTTGGAGCAATTGTTTTGCATCAACGACCCGTAATTGATAAAGTCCTTGAATTTCTTTCACTAAATTAGAAGGTGCTAGTAAATATGGATGATTGGGATCTACGGTGACGGTAACATCTACATATAAATCAGGTCTTAAGGTGTTTTTAGGATTTAATACCGTGGTTCTTAATAAAATCGTTGAACTTGATTGGGTAATTTCATTGTTATAAAAATCCAATACACCCCTCCAGGTTTCACTAGGATATTTTGGTAAACTGATTTCTACTGGGAATGGCTGGTATTTCGAGTAATGGTTCAAAACAGCGAGATCAGATGCAACAGGATTAAATTCAACCCGCATCGGATCCATTTGTATGACTGTTAATAATACGGTTTTATTAGAACTGCTCACAAGGTTGCCAAGATCCACTTGATTTTTACCGACCTTGCCATTTGAAGGCGATTTAATTCGACAATAATCTAAATTGATTTGTGCTTGTTGTAAGCTGCCTTGAGCATTTTCTAATTGACCTTTTGCAGAAAGATAATTGGCATACTGCTCATCATACTGAGATTTTGAAATCGCTTTTTTAGCCACCAACTCGCCATAACGTTGGTATTGAAGATCTTGATAGGCAAGATCTGCTGTGGCTTTATCAACCTGACCTTGATAAGTTAAAACCTGAGCTTGGTAGGGTTTTTCATCAATGCGGTATAACAGTTGATCTTGGCTGACTGTATCACCATCTTTGAAATAGCGTTCTTCTAAAATACCATCGACACGTGCGCGAATTTCAACTTTTTGAATCGATTTAGTAATACCAATGTATTTTAGTTTTAAGGGTTCTTTTTTGATAATAGGTGCTATTACATTAACTTCAGTTGAATTATCTTTAGACTGACCTCCCCAATGGCAGGATGTCGTCAACGCACATAAACTGATTATAACTAATTGATTTAACTGCAACAAAACAATCCCTTGTTTAAGTCTGATATAAGAATTAATATAGCATTTAATTTTATCGAAGGTAAGATATTCCTAAAAAGGGTTGTTCTCATCAATAAAGTGATGTTCAAGTTTAAATTGCTTGCAGAGATGTTTGCCAAGATGAAAAATTCCATCTTTTTCACTGGCGTGATGGCCAATGGCAAAAAAATCAACATTGGCTTCCTTGGCAATATGATAGCTTCGTTCATTCGATTCACCACTGATAAAAGCATCAATTCCATTTGAAATGGCAGCCTCTAACATATCTTGCCCAGCTCCAGAGCACCAAGCAATATTTCTAATATATTTTTTATCTGAGGCAATATGTTGAACTTGGGGTCCATATTGTTGCGATAACAGATGAAAAAAATGTTGGGGTGTATCTTGGGCCTGCAACATTCCAATCCATAATAAATCACGATATTGATTCCAAGAAATCTTCTCAGTGACTTGAATAGATAATTGATTAGCGATAGATGCATTGTTTCCCCATAGGTCATAGACATCTAAAGGTAAATGATAAGCATATAAATTGATATCATGGTTCAGTAAGGTGGCAATACGTTGTTTTTTCATCCCACGAATCGGGTAGGACTCCCCTTTCCAGAAATAACCATGATGTACCAATAAAGCATCAACACCTAATGTTACAGCTTGCTCAATGACATGAAGCGAAGCGGTAACTGCTGTTGCAATCTTGGAGATATGTGAACGGCCCTCAATTTGAATACCATTGGGGGCATAATCCTGAAAGTCAGAAACATTCAACAAGGTATTTACATATTTTTCTAGAAGAATATTATTCACAGCGTTTAATATCTGCACCTAGTGCCGATAGTTTTTCTTCTATGCGTTCGTAGCCACGATCGACATGATAAATTCTATCAATCACGGTTTCACCGTCAGCAGCAAGACCTGCTATCACTAAGCTTGCTGAAGCGCGCAGATCGGTCGCCATTACCGGAGCGCCAGTTAATTTCTCAACACCGGAAACAATCGCAGTATTGCCACTAACGCGAATATTAGCACCCATACGTTGTAGTTCATGCACATGCATAAAACGATTTTCAAAGATGGTTTCAACCATGGATGAAGAGCCATTCGCTATACAATTTAAGGCCATAAACTGCGCTTGCATATCTGTTGCAAAACCGGGATATGGGGCTGTTGATACATCGACTGCATCGGGGCGTTGATGTTGCATATTCAAGTGCACCCAATCGTCACCAAGGGTTACGACAGCCCCAGATTCTTCGAGCTTACATAAAGTTGATAATAGATGATCGGGTCTGACTTTCCGTAAAGTGACGTCTCCGCGGGTAATGGCTGCTGCCGTTAAATAGGTTCCAGCTTCAATTCTATCAGGCAATACTGAATATTCAGTTCCATTGAGAGATTCTACACCTTCAATTTCAATCGTATGGGTTCCAGCACCTTGAATATTAGCGCCCATTTGAATGAGCATATTAGCAAGATCGATAACCTCAGGTTCACGGGCTGCATTTTTAATGATGGTTGTGCCTTTCGCAAGTGTTGCTGCCATCATAATGTTTTCAGTACCCGTCACTGTTACTGTATCGAACACCAATGGCTTGCCGACTAGGTATCCCTTGGGTGCAGATGCATAGATGAAGCCATTTTTAACCTCAATTTTAGCACCCATGGACTTTAGTGCTTTAAGATGAAGGTCAACAGGGCGAGAACCAATGGCACACCCACCTGGTAGGGAGACTTCAGCACGACCATAACGCGCTAACAATGGACCCAATACTAAAATAGAGGCTCGCATGGTTTTAACCAATTCATAGGGAGCAACTACTTCGGTCACAGAGTTGCTATCGATTTGAATTTTTAAATCATCGCCGACTAAAAGTTTAGCACCCAACTGTCCTAATAATTCCATCATTGTGGTCACATCACGAAGATGGGGAACATTATTGATAGTAATATTATCCTTGGCCAATAAGGAAGCTGCAAGAATAGGAAGTGCAGAATTTTTTGCACCAGAGATGGTGATTTCACCACGCAATGGCTTGCCGCCAATAATTTTAAGTTTATTCATGATTGGTTTTTTCCCATTCTAATGGTGTCAGTGTATTCAATTCAACGGCATGTAAAGAACCGTCTTCCAGCCACTCTTTTAAATATTGATAGACCATACGTTGTCGGGAGATCTTGTTTTTACCTTCAAATTCTTTAGAAACCATTCGAATCTGAAAATGCATACCATCTCCTGTTACGTCTAAAGACGACACATTGGGCATGCCAAATAATTTATTTTTAAGTAAATCAACATTCATTTAATTACATTCCAAAAACTTATCTATTTCATAAAACTTCAACATTTGTTGAATTATGGGTGAGATATTCATATTAATTGTTTTATTGTAGCGTGTTTGTGATAATTTGTGCAATTGTACCAACATTGCCACACCTGCGCTATCGATATATTCAACTTTAGAAAAATCCAGGATCATTTCTTTGTCGGTTTGATTTGAAATCCAATGCGTGACTCTTCGCATGACAGTGTTGACATTTTCAAACGATAAAGATTTCGACTCATCAACGAGTGTTATATTCATGATACCAACTTTTTATTTTTTTCGTGCAGTTCATGAATAACATTTTTCAAACTATCCTGTTTAAGTGCATCTCCAAATTGGTTTCGGAAACTACTTAATAAACTCACGCCATCGACACTCAGATCATAGATCTTCCAATCATTCTGATTAATAAGTACTAAATGATAGGTCATAGGGATTCGTTGTCCGTTCGGACGAACGATAATGGTTTGTACTTGGGCAAACTTCGGTGTTGGCGATGGTTTTACCGGTAAAAACTCAACCGTCTCACCACTAAAATTCGCTAAGGGTTGTGCATACGTTCTTAATACTAAATTGGTAAACTCTTGTTTAAAAGCATCTTTATCAGCAGCTGATGCTGTTTGCCAGGCATTACGCCCCAATACTGAACGTGACATCCCGAGTGTGTCGACATGGGGAATAAAATACGAATGAATCGCTTGTTGAATATATTGCGGGTGTGTTTTCAATTCTGATTGATGCTTTTTTAAAGAAGCGATGACGTTATGATTGATATCCTGAACCATAGGCAAAGGCGTGGTTGCTGCAAAACTAGACAGAGAATAGAAACATCCCAACATAAACACCGAAACCGATTTCAGTTTATTAATCATATAATCATCCTATTTTTTTGCATTAAATAACAATTGACCAATTAAATTCTCTAGAATCATTGCATCTTGTGTTTTTGCAATGACATCTCCAGCTTGTAGAAATGAATGACTTTTATCAGCACTGTCAAAACCAGGGATAATGCTAATATAATTTGCACCCAATAAACCTTCTGTCACAATCCTAGCATTGACATCATCAAATGGAATTTTTTCATTTTTATCAAGCCTTAAGGTGACTTTAGCATTTAAAGCATTGGGATCTAAATTGATACTATACACTTCTCCAATTTTCACACCTGAAATAGTGACAGGGGCATGGATACGTAAACCACCAATGTCATTAAAATTAGCATAGACATCGTAGGTCTGCATATTTTGAACATACTTTACCCCACTGACCTGAAAGATTAAAAAAATCAGTGCGAGAAATGATAGCACCATAAAGGTGCCCACTGAGGTATATATCCATTCTTGTCGTTGTTTTAACATCTACCAATCTCCAATCATAAGTGCTGTTAAAATAAAGTCACTGCAGAGTACGCACAGGGCACCAAGTACTACGGTTCTAGTCGTCGAACGACTAATTCCATTCGCTGTAGGATTGCAATTCAACCCCTGAAACAGAGCAATCCAAAGCAACAAAACTGCAAATACAACACTCTTAATCATACAATTTTTAATATCCACTTGCCAAGATACAGCGCCTTGCGTATTGGCCCAAAACATCCCACTGTCTAACATGATATGTTGAGTGGCATACCAGTAACCTGCCATAATGGCCACTGCACAAAATAATAAATTCAGCAAAGGGAGTCCCAATATTCCTGACCAAAATCGTGGAACGATAACCCGCGTTAAAGGATCAATGCCCATCATTTTCATCGCATCTAATTGATCAGAGGCTTTTAGTAAGCCAATTTCAGCCGTTAAAGCAGAGCATGCGCGACCAGAGAATAATAAAGCCGAGATCACAGGGCCCATTTCACGCAAAATGCTTAATGAAATCATTGGCCCCAACTGTGATAATGCGCCAAATTTTTCTAGTGTATGAATCCCTTGTAAACTCAATACGAGCCCAATAAAAAGTGCAGAAACCGTGGTAATGCCAAAAGACTTACAACCTAAATTATAGGTTTGTTTCAGTACATCGTTAACAACACCTTTGTACCAGCCCGTTTTCGCAATAATTTGCCCTAAGAAAACCGAGGTCTGACCAAGATGATTAATCCATTGCAGTATCCAAAAGCCTAAATTACGAAGCAATAGTGTCATACAGTAAATCCTTATTATAAGGTGTGGCTGGATAATGAAAAGGCATATCTCCTTCTAATTTACCCATCATAAACTGACTCACTTTGGTATCGCGTGAGTTTATTAAATCGAGTGGGGAACCCTGAGCAAGAACGCGGCCAGACTCGAATAAGATCACATGGTCTGCGATTTGACAGACTTCATCAACATCATGGGAGACAATGATGGATGTCATTTTCAAACAATCATGAAATCGCTTTACTAAACTGAGTAATACTTGCATTCCAATAGGATCTTGGCCAGTAAAAGGCTCATCGTATAGCATTAAGCATGGATCTAATGCCAATGAACGGGCTAAAGCTATTCGCCTGGCCATTCCACCTGATAATTCATGTGGCATTTTATTATAAGCACCGCGCAGCCCTACCATCTGAAGTTTCATCAAGGTAACCGTTCGAACCAAGTCCTCAGAAAGATTAGAATGCACTCGAATAGGATAGGCAATATTATCAAATACATTTAAATCCGTATACAAGGCATTACTCTGAAACATAAATCCCATTTGCCGCCGAATAAGCTGCATTTTACGTTCAGGGATTTTGGTAATATCTACACCATTGAAAATAATTTCACCTTCATCGGCTAAAATCAATCGACTTAAAAGACGTAAAAAAGACGTTTTACCGCAACCACTAGGCCCAAGCACAGCGATAATCTTTCCTTTAGGGATAGATAAATTAAAATGACTGAACACTGTTTTATCAGCATATGAAAGAGAAATATTATTTAACTGTATTAAAGTTTCACTCATACCCCATCCTTAACTCATATGATAAAAAAATAATCATTATCTTGCGATAATACTAAATTAATAGTATTTTTAATCTAGCAGATGATGAATACGAATGAAATATGAATTTTATAAAAATTGCTTTAAATGTTATAGATACTGAAGTGCAGGCCATTGCAAACTTAACGCATTATATTGATGAGAGTTTTCAAAACGCCTGTGAGTTGATCTTAAATTGCTCAGGAAAGCTGATTGTCACAGGTGTAGGCAAATCCGGTCTGATTGGTAAAAAAATTGCCGCAACCTTCTCCAGTACCGGCACCCCTTCTATTTTTTTACACCCAACGGAAGCACTCCATGGTGATTTTGGAATGATTCAGTCAAACGACGTCGTACTCGCTATTTCTCATTCTGGGTATACGGATGAGCTCTGCAAACTGTTGCCAGCACTGACTCAAAAAAACATTGCCATCATCGCTCTCACTGGACGAAAAAGTTCACCATTAGCCTTGTCATCGAAAGTGGTGCTCCATTATGGTAACGCCACTGAGGCCTGCCCGCTAGGACTTGCACCAACCACTAGCACCACCCTAACATTGGTGATGGGGGATTGTTTGGCTGTTGCCCTTCTTGATGCCAGGAAATTTAACGAGAAAGACTTTGCCAGCAATCATCCTGGCGGCAATCTTGGGCGAAAATTAATGGGCTGCATGCCATTGGCACACCAAGGCGCGTTTATCCCCAAGGTTTTTGAGCACACCTGTGTGCTTGATTCTCTCATTGAGATATCTAATAAAAAATTAGGTATGACCTGTATTGTCAATGAACATTCCAAACTTGTTGGTATTTTAACCGATGGTGATATCCGTCGCACCCTAATCTCCAAGGGTAGTTTAGATGGCATGCAGGTCCAACAGATCATGAGCCACAGTCCTATCACCATTTCAGAACACACACTTGCCACAGATGCTTTTAAAATCATGCAACAAAACGCGATTACTTCATTAATTATTATTGATGAACACACGTCCCCCATCGGCATTTTACATATTCACGACTTATTGAAAGCCGGATTTGAAAATCAAGGAGCCCACTCATGACAATTTTACTCGATAAAGCACGTTCCATTCGCTGTTTAATTCTCGATTTAGATGGTGTACTCACAGATGCTGGCATTTATTTAAATAATGATGGTGTTGAATCAAGACGCTTTAATATTTCTGATGGAATGGGATTGAAGTTATTACAATCCTTAGGTTTTCATGTCGCTGTCATCACAGGCTCCCGTGATGATGTGGTGAAAAAAAGAATGTCACAATTGGGTGTTGAACATTTCTATACTCAAGCGATTCATAAATTAGCGCCTTATGAAGATCTTAAAAGCAAACTCAACTTAGAAGATCATGAAATCGCCTTTATGGGTGATGATTACCAAGATATCGTCCTACTTAAAAGAGTTGGCTTAAGTATTGCCCCTCAAAATGCAATTGAAGCGGTAAAAAACCATGCTGACATTGTGACCCAAGCATCTGGTGGTCATGGTGCAGTCAGAGAAGTTTGTGAGTTCTTTTTTGGTCTTCACCATAAAGCCCTCGATATTATTCAGTTTTTTGAAGAGTACCCATGTCATTCCTTAGAAAAAGTTTTCTAGGCTTATTGGCTGTCAGTGGTTTAATTTGGTTTATTCATAAATTAATACAAACCACACAACACCAAGTCTATCACCAAACGGGAAAAGTATTTGATTCACAATTAACAAATATTCATTGGATTGAGTTTAATGAGGAAGGTAAAATCGTTCAAGAACTGTTTTCCCCTAAAGTAAGAAGTGACTCTAAAGACAACCAATATCATATTCATCACCCCTTCTTAAAACTGATGCAAGGGGATGAATATTGGGAAATCAAATCCCATATGGCAGATGCATCACAAAATGTTGAGGCTATTGAACTCAAAAAGCATGTATTTATTAAACACACCACACCCAAAAATCCCAATGCCTCGATTATGCAGACTGAACATCTATTATATTTGACAAAACTTAAAAAAGCCCAAACCGAGGATTTAGTGACCATCACTTTAGGAGAAAGTATTCTCCACTCTCAAGGTCTTGAAGTCTTTTTTGATGAGGCTCGTAAAATTAAGCTCCAGACGGTATCAGGGCACTATCAGCCCAATACCAAATTATGATAAAATCATTTTAACGATCATCTGTTCACTCGTGATATGAGATTTATTTCAAAACTATTATTGCCTATTGTGCTCATGATGCATCCTCTCTGTTATGCATTAGAAGCTGATAGAAAAGAACCGATCCATTTTACTGCTGGTGCCATCGAATGGGACCAACTCTCTCACACTGGAACATTCAAAGACAATGTCAGTTTTACCCAAGGGAGTACGCAATTATTTGCCAGTAGAGGCTGTACAAAAGGCGATGACAATAATCAATTTGAAGAGGTTATGCTATACGGGGAGCCTCAGAAACAAGCACACTTCATAACCATTCCCAAGCCCAATGAAAAACAAGTCGATGCATATGCCGATAAAATGGTCTACTTGCCCCAAAAGAAAATTATACAACTATTTGGCAAGGTCTATATCACCCAAGGCCGTTATCATTTTAGTGCACCCTACCTCGAATATAATATTGAAAAGAAAAAAATTATTAGTCATTCTGACAACCAACAAAAAACCACTGTAGTGGTTGATCCTGAGAAATCATGAATAATATCTTAGAAGCCAAAAATTTAAGGAAATCTTTTAAAAAGCGTACTGTGGTTGAAGATATTAGCCTAATCTTTCGTAGCGGTGAATGTATTGGCTTACTTGGCCCCAATGGTGCAGGTAAAACCACTAGTTTTTATTTGATAGTTGGCTTGCAGGCCTCTGAAAAAGGTGAGATTATACTTAATTCCATCCCAATTACCAAAAAAACCATTCATGAACGCGCCCGTTTAGGTATCGGTTACCTCCCACAAGAGCCTTCCATATTCAGGAAAATGACAGTAGAAGATAATATTTTTGCCATTTTAGAATTACAGAAACAATTAACTGCTCTAGAGAGACAACAAAAACTAGAACAATTACTGACCGACTTTAATATCCATCATATCCGTAAAAACCTAGGCATGAGTTTATCGGGGGGCGAACGACGTCGTGTTGAAATTGCAAGAGCACTGGCCTCCTCCCCTAAATTTATTTTACTCGATGAGCCTTTTGCAGGGGTTGACCCTATTTCAGTTGGGGATATTAAAAAAATCATTCAGCAACTGTGCCAAAGAAACATTGGGGTCATTATTACTGATCATAATGTCAGAGAGACACTTGATATTTGTGACAGAGCATACATTATTAATAAAGGGACAATCTTATATGAAGGCACCAGTGATGAGATCCTCAGTAACCCAGATGTCCGTCGCGTCTATTTAGGAAACGAATTTACCATTTAGAGTAAAATATTATGCTGATTGTCATCGATAACTATGATTCATTTACCTACAATCTCGTACAATATTTTAAAATGCTAAACGTAGACTGCCGAGTCTATTTGAATGACCAAATTGATCTTCATCATATCGAACAACTCTCCCCAAAAGCGATTGTCATCTCCCCTGGCCCCAAAAGTCCAAAAGATGCAGGTATTTCAGTAGCCACTATCCAACATTTTCACCAACGCATCCCTATTTTAGGGATTTGCTTAGGACATCAAGCCCTAAGCTATGCATTTGGTGGTACGATTGTAAAAGCTCCAAAAATCATGCACGGCAAGCAATCGCTGGTAAGACATCATCAACTGGGTTTATTTCAAGGGATTCCCAACCCATTTAAGGTCACACGTTATCACTCACTGGTGGTGGATATACCCACCTTACCCAGCTGTTTTTCAATTGATGCGTGGACTGATGAGAACACGATTATGGCTATCTCCCATCAACATTACCCCTTGTTTGGATTGCAATTTCATCCCGAAGCTTTTTTAACTGAACATGGCATTACCCTTTTAAAAAATTTTATGCATTTGGCATATCAACATGAGGTACATTATGATCATTAGTGTTTTTGATTTATTTTCCATAGGAATTGGCCCCTCAAGCTCTCATACAGTAGGTCCGATGCGGGCTGCCTATGCTTTTGTGCACCAACTCAAACTAAAAAACCAACTGACATCTATACACAAAATAGAAGTCAAACTATACGGATCGCTTGCACTCACAGGTAAGGGACATGCCACTGATTTAGCCATATTAAATGGCCTATCTGGATTTCAACCCGAATCGGTCGACCCCCTGCAAATCAAACCCTTATTTTTGAAAATAAAAAACGAGCAGATCATTGTCTTAAATCAAGAACATGTAATCACCTTTGATATTGAAAAAGATTTATTGTTTTTACAAAAAGAAACCTTACCCAAGCATAGTAATGCCATGACGATCACCGCTTTTGATCATACCAATCAAGTACTATCAACTGAAACCTATTACTCTATTGGCGGTGGTTTTATTGTCACTGATGACGAGTTCGAGCATCCCAAAATCGATAAACCACTCCCCCCTTATCCCTTTAAAAGCGGCTTAGAGATATTGGAAATCTGTAAAAGAGAACACATCAGCATCAGCGAACTGGTCATGCGAAATGAATTGACCTGGCGTACTCAAGAGGAGATCCATGCAGGCATCATTAGTATCGCAAATGTGATGCTACACTGCATTGAAACAGGTTGTCATCATGACGGCATCCTACCTGGTGGCTTAAAAATAAAACGCCGAGCCCCAGAACTTTATCAACGATTAACCTATAAACAAGGCATCGTTAGTCGTTATGAACATTCTGATGTCTTAAATCGTTTAAATCTTTATGCAATGGCCGTCAATGAAGAAAATGCCGCTGGTGGACGCATAGTCACTGCACCGACCAATGGTGCTGCAGGTATTATCCCAGCTGTATTAAAATACATGGGGGATGCGCATGGCAAAAATTCTGAAAAAGACATCATTGAGTATTTCTTAACCGCCACAGCCATTGGAATTTTATATAAAACCAATGCCTCAATATCTGGCGCCGAAGTCGGCTGTCAAGGCGAAGTCGGTGTTGCCTCATCGATGGCAGCAGCTGCCATCACTGCAGTCTTAGGCGGTGATATTGATCAAGTTGAAAATGCTGCAGAAATTGCGATGGAGCATCACTTAGGAATGACGTGTGATCCAGTCATGGGCTTGGTACAAATCCCTTGTATAGAGCGCAATGCAATGGGTGCGGTAAAAGCAGTGAATGCCAGCCGCATGGCACTCATTGGCGATGGCACACATTACATCACCTTAGACAAAGTTATCGCCACTATGAAACAAACCGGCATGGACATGCAAAGCATCTACAAAGAAACCTCACTGGGAGGCCTTGCTGCAGGAGTCAATCATACAGAGTGTTAAAATTTTTTGTTTGTTGAATGGCTCCTAAATCCTGATGGATAATCTTCAACACTTCATCTTTCTTAATACCGGCAATAGCTACCAGTTTTAATACAGATGAAGCGTTGGATTTTTTCCTTCAGCTATTACACTAGTAGAGTGCTCGCAGAGGGGCCTGCCAAAAAGTTAAGTCATAGGCTGGTAAGACAATCCATGTGTAATTGATATCTATCAAAAAAGAAAAGTTTTTCGAAATTGAACTTTACATTGCCTCATTCGGAGGGTGTTCTACATCCTTTTCTCAACAAAGGTGAGATCTCAGGCTCATTTTCTAACTCATATTCACCCTTTTGTTTGACAACAGGTCCAACTTGAAAAAACCCATGGTGACCTTTTTTGGATGATTGACCTACAGATGATCGTTTTGCTGGACTTTGAGGCAATTCAGAGGATTGTTCTGCTGGACTTATAGCTGGATTCACATCAGATGCAATTATATGCACTTCAGAGGATTGTTTGAGTTTTGCTGGTTCTGGTTTCACAGCAGATCCAATTTGATGAGCTTGAGTTATTACTTCTTCAAAATTATCACTTCTAACCAAAGTAGACCTTATTGTCTGAGAAAACGGGATAAGATCTACTTTAGAGTCTGGACATGATTTTTTGAAAGCTTTGAAATCTTTAAAACACTTATTAGAGACCTTTTTTACACCCTCTTCACCACTCTCTGCGTTTTCCCATTTTCTTGTGTCAGAATTATAACGTTTAAGTACTAGATCATTAGTGGAAACTACCGTCAAAATAGCCTTTCCGAGCTCTTTTTGTTTTTCTTCATATATTGTTTTGGCTTTCTTCGAGCCTGTTAGGCCAAAATAAAATCCTCCAGGGCCATATGCTTTAGATTCACAAAGATCTTTTGTAGAATTCAAATCAAGCTCTACGTTATCGAATCCTTCCGTTTTCCATGCACGTGTATTACCCATGTGTGCAACCACTTTCTTAAAATTTTTCTCATCATGTCCTTCAATTGAACCGAAAATCACAGGTCGACCCAAGTTGTAAATATCATTCATAGCTCCAGAAACCTTTAATGGATTTGCAAAAGTTTCTGGAATCAGAAGACCAAATTTTTCTTCACTTTTTGCTGTTTGTTTAATGATGTCCTTCACATCCTTCAATGCGCTACCATGATCATCAATATCTTTAACACCAGTATAGCCTAACTTATTTGCTGCACGAATCACGAGTTTTCTCATTTGCGAGACTTCTCGCCCTATTGCATTATCAACACACGCAAAAAAAATCCCATTTGTATCTTCATCTTTTTTGGGGAAATTCTTGACTTCTTTTAGAAATAAGTCTGTAGCATATGATTTTCCACAAGCTGATGGGCCTGCTATAATAATGGACGGGGGCTCTATTAATGGAGCTCCATCAAAATACTTTGTTGATTTATTAAAAACAGCATCTCTAAAGGCTCTACTGTTCACTTCTTCTTGAAGCGCTTTTTTATATAGTTTTAAACCTTCTTCACCTAACAATTCCTTCATCGTTATTGTAGCTTTTTCTGGATGTGTTGCCCTAATATCCTCAATCGTGTCATCTGATGCGTAACCAAACAAGGATTTAAACCAATCTGACATTTTTTTAAACCAATTTTTTTTGGGCTATAAGGTTCTACCCAGTCTTCACCTTCTATCAATTTTATGAATTTTTTTCTGGATTCAACAATTGGCTTAACTGGTAAGGGTTTTTGCTCGGAACTATACAATATATTGTTGCTATCCTCAGTCAGTTCATTTGCATAATTTCTTTTTTCTTCAGGGTATTTGTCAATGTCGTGAACGAGGGGAAATTTTGATAACCATTTTCCATTGAAGGTTTTTTGATAACGCGAACCGGCTAATTTCATCGATTTTGTTCGTGCAGCGTAAGCGCTTAGATAGCCACACTCTTTTCAGGATAAATGAGTTCGGGTATGGCGCGTGCAGCCTCTAAATCCTCTGGCTTCACATTAAAAGGCAGTAGTGCTTCCATTTTTTCAAGGGTATCAGCTT
>JAKFUY010000095.1 GCA_021732495.1 Legionellales bacterium
AAAAAAGAAGGTGTAATTATTTTCAATTTTATCAAACAATGAACGAAATAGCCACTAACTTCTCGACTAGATACTTTGCGTGTAAAAACAAAGCGATTATACCAAGATGCTATTTTCCTCTTGATATTTATCTCTTTTTGTTTATGATAGGCATCAGCATCTCCCATGGAAGGAGATCTTACAAACCAACCTACATATATGGAAAGCCAAAATGTCCGACTATTTTTTTAATGAAATATTGTTATCGCAACTTAGGTCTAAAACTTATCACTTCTCACTGGTATCTGTTTCTATCTTTCTAGATTCATTCCCTCACCTTGGATTAACCAATTGGGCCACAATACTTGCTAATATTGGGGACTCATATTCTAAAGAGAAATCACTTTTATTACCTGCTTGATAAGGATACCATCATGCCATTTCCCATAATAATGGCAGCTGCCGCTGCAGGTACAAGCACGGTTGCTGTAGAGATCTTTTGGTCTATTGTAGGTATCTGCTCGCTAGGTTATTTACTATAACCAGAAGATCAAGAATCCCCTTTACCCTCATCACCATTGACCGGAATAATAAAAGATGAAAAGCAGAAAGCAGTTCAATCAGAAGCGGAGGCCAGTGCGATATTGCCCATCCAAGAGGCCAAACAATTGTCTTTAGGCACTGCATCATTCAAAGAATCTATTGAAAACGCTCATGCCAATATCGCTGATACTGTTAAATCAATTGATAATCTTCCTGAAACTCACACGGAACTGATTGATAATCTGGGTCAGCTTAGCCAAAGTCACAGGCAAAGGCAAATTCATGCAGATTTCGAACAAATAAAGACTCCGTCTGAAGTTCAAGATGAAATGATTGATTTACAGAACCATATCGTATTTCTAAAAACAACCATCAAAACTAAGGATGGGTAAATTTATGGCTATCAGAAACAAATTCAATCACTGATGACGATAATCTCCCCCTGATGCACCAAGTTTTCAACCATAAGGATTCAACACATGCATCTACAAACTGCCCAGGCGAAAACCCTTAAAAGAGAACGCTACTATTCACATCTTTCATGGTTAGATAATATGGCCTTGATCTATGGAGAGTGCTCATACTTTCAAGCAAACGTACTGCGAATAACGCTTTGGGGTAGCTCCCTGGCGTTATATTCTCTGTTCCCTGTCTTGAGTTTCTGCTTATCAATCCTGTATGAATTGACAACGCTGTTATTACGAACCCAATATGACACCATGGAAATGCGATTGACTCAAACAATCAGTGAATTAACCGTCATTCAAGAGCATTTACAAACCATTGCACAACTGAATACGCAATATACTAAAATGATCGCTGAACTCGCTATTCAAAGCAATGTGATAGAAGTATGCTCAAAAGAGGTCCAGGAAGAGGCACAAACCATTGGGCAATGGTCACTAAAAATCGATGATGGCTGTCGACAAATTCACAATGCCGCTAAGGAGTTTTTCGACTCAGGATAATCAGTCGTCTCCGATGTCGAAAAACTTCGTCATCAAACACAGCTGATTTTAACGCAATCTGAGGAGCATCTATTTTGCTCATCAAAACAAAATAGATGCGAGGATACCCATGAAATGACAGACAAACTCGAACAATCACAGAACTTTCTCGCACAATGTCATTCCTGGATCGAAAATTTAAAAAAAAGGTGAGTCACCCGATTAATGCTCTCGGGTGGCCGTAAAGTTAATTTCTGGATATCTTTCTTGAACCAAGGACAAATTCACCCGACTGGGTGCCAAATAGGTTAAAGTGTCTGAACTATCCAAAGCCAAATATTCCTGGACTTTGTTTTGAAAATCACTGATAGCCTTATCATTGTCACTAGTGACCCAACGCGCACAAGCAATTTGAGCAGGCTCATAGAAACATTCCACTTTATATTCATGTTTTAAGCGATGAGCCACCACATCAAACTGTAACACCCCCACAGCACCTAAAATCAACTGCTGGCTGAGCACAGGACGAAATACTTGTGTAGCACCCTCTTCAGAAAGCTCAATTAAGCCTTTTAACAAGGCCTTGCTTTTCATTGGATCTTTTAAGCGTACCAAACGAAACATTTCTGGTGCAAAATTAGGAACACCTGTAAATTTAAGATCTTCCCCCTCAGAAAAAGTATCCCCTATACGAATAGTCCCATGATTATATAAACCAATGATATCACCTGCATACGCTTCTTGAATCTGACTTCGATTGGCGGCAAGGAATATTAAAGCTTGAGGAACGCTAATTTCTTTATTTAATCGCAAATGTTTAAGCTTCATGCCCGGTTTAAACTGACCTGAACAAATTCGCATAAAAGCAATGCGATCACGATGTTTAGGGTCCATATTCGCCTGGATTTTAAACACAAAACCGCTAAATGCTGTCTCAGTCGGTTTGACCTCACGTTGTATAGACTGACGAGAACGCGGCTCTGGGGCATACTTCGCCAAATCATCTAAAAATAACTCAATACCGAAGTTATTGATCGCCGAACCAAAATAAACCGGTGTTTGCAACCCTGCCAGATAAGCCTGCTTATCAAACTCATGAGAAGCGCCCTTTATCAATTCAATTTCAGCACGCAATTCCAAAGCCATATCGCCAATAGCTTCATCCAAGGCCGAACTATTTAAGCCATCAATCACCAAGGCATGTTGTTTTTGTAATTGTTGGCCAGATTGAAATAAAAACACCTTATCCAATACCAGATGATAAACACCTTTAAAACGTTTCCCCATGCCTATCGGCCAGGTAATCGGAGCACACTGAATTTTTAGAACCGATTCAATTTCATCCAATAAATTTACCGGATCTCGTCCTTCACGATCTAATTTATTGATAAAAGTGGAAATCGGTGTGTCTCGAAGTCGGCAAACCTCCATTAACTTCAAGGTCCTATCCTCAACACCTTTTGCGGCATCAATGATCATCAATGCCGAATCGACTGCGGTTAAGGTTCTATAGGTGTCTTCAGAAAAGTCTTCATGGCCAGGCGTATCTAAAAGATTAAAAATACAATCACGGTGACAAAACTGCATCACTGAGGTGGTAACAGAAATCCCTCTTTCTTTCTCCATCGCCATCCAATCGGAGGTGGCATGCTTGCTGGCTTTTCGACCTTTGACCGTCCCTGCCATCTGAATAGCACCTCCAAAAAGCAACAGCTTTTCAGTGACCGTGGTTTTACCGGCATCAGGATGCGAAATAATCGCAAAAGTTCGCCGTTTTTTAACTTCTTCCAATAAATTCTGCATGCGTGATTGTCATTAAGTAAAATTTCTCCCGATTTTACACTATTTTGCTCAAGCCGTTAAGCATAAACGAACCATACTGGGATCATAGAAGATTTTTTGAACCACACTATAGGGAACACTTCTCCAATCGGGATATGTCCAACGCGGATGTTTGTCTTTATCAATCAACATAGCCCGCACCCCTTCATAGATTTCAGGAAGCTCCAAAAAATGTTGCAATATGATGAAATCTTGTTCCAGGGCTTGTTTAACATTAAAGCCTTGGGCAAGTTTCATTTGTTCAAAAGTGACTATCATACTCAATGGACAAAGACGCCCAATAGCCGTCACAATATCATGCAACCCATCATCTTTAGCAGACTCGATATTTTCCATCAACACATAAAACGACTCACAATCAAATCGCCAAAAATCTTTAGGTGTTTGTGCTTCATGCTCGGACCTCGGGATTAAATAAGGCTGCAACAGATTAGACATTTGCGCAAAAGCATCTTGCCCCCAATTCGTATCAATCAGCGTCTTAAGTAATCCACTCCAATCTGAGGTTTGAATACCCCCATATACCAAACCAAATTCCAGGATGTGATCAAACGATAAGCGTTGTGCAAAAACACCCAAATAATTTTGCCAAGCTCTTGGCATTTTATTGAGAATGGCTGTTCCTGCCACATCTGGAAACAAGCCAATGATGGTTTCTGGCATCGCAAACACCATCTCTTCACCAGCGATAGGAAATGCCACATGCATACCAAGCCCCACACCACCACCCATAGTGATGCCATTCATTAATGACATCACCGGTTTTGGATACGTATTAAGAAGGTATATCATCTGATACTCTTTTTCAAAAAAACCAAGTTTGGCATCTAAGGGTGCAGTGCGCATTTGATAGACCGAACGCACATCACCCCCTGCTGAAAAAAAATCAGTAGTTTGGGAGCGAATCACCACCACGTGCACTCTGGCGTCATTTTTCCAAACCTGCAATTGCTGATAAATGGCCTCTATCATTTCAATACTGATAGCATTGAATGCCTTCAATCTATCTAAAGTAATAAACCCAACTTGACCCTCAATTGCAAAATGTACGGTCATCGTTAACAACCTTTAAATTGAGGTTGACGTTTCTCTAAAAAAGCCATCACACCTTCTTGTTTGTCTGCACTGGCACAGGTTTTTGCAAACTGCAAAGCCTCTAGCTCTAAACCTTGGGTCATTGACATATCTCCACCGAACAAAATACTATCGATTGCACCACGAATGGCAAGCTCTGGAAGCTTTACCAATTGCTGTAAATAATCCATGGCCTGTTGTTCAAGATTATCTTCCACCACCCAGTTGGCAAGTCCCCATTGACATGCGGTTTGTGCATCGATCAATCGCCCAGAAATACAAATATCAATAGCACGGGCCCGCCCCACTAAGCGACAAAGTCGTTGCGTGCCACCATAACCAGGAATCACACCCAATTTGACTTCAGGTTGTCCAAAATAACTTTCCCGATGGGCCATACGCAAATGCGCAGACATGGCAAGCTCACAGCCACCACCTAAAATATGACCATGCACTGCAGCAAGACTGGGTTTGCCCATTGATTCTAAGGCATTAAAAATATCTTGTCCGGCTTTGGCAAAATCATATCCAGATTGGGCATTGCACTCTGCTAAGCGATTGATATCAGCACCGGCACAAAATGATTTGCCATTGCCAATAAGCAATATCGCTTTTACCGAGTGTCGCTCTTTGGCATCTAAAAACGCTTGATGTAACGTAGCTAACAACTCAGCATTCAAAGCATTGTGTTTTTCGGGTCGATTCAGTCTTAAACTTAATATGCCATCAAACTCATTTGCGATTAAACAATCCATGTGTTTATCCCTCTATTTAAATATCCCTACCAAGGCAAATCATCATCAAAAACAGATTTTGCCGTGATCTCACACATGATTTCATTGGTGCCTTCTAAAATTTCATGCACCCGTAAATCACGATAAATTTTTTCCACATGATAATCTTTTAAATAACCATATCCGCCGTGCAATTGTATAGTGCGATTGACAATTTGACTACAATGTTCGGTGACAAAGTGTTTCGTCATGGCACAATATCGGGGGGCGATGATATCACCTGCATCATATAAATTGGCGGCTTGCATCAGCATGCCTTTGGCGGCTTCATAATCAATTAACATCTTTGAAAAATCAAATCGCAAGATTTGCATTTTTGAGAGCTTCTTACCAAACTGCATTCTTTCTTGCATGTAACGTTGGGTAAGCGCCATGGCTTTACGCGCCCCACCTAGAGAACAAGCAGCAATATTAATGCGACCGCCATTTAAGGCTTGTAAGGCATAGCGAAACCCCTTGCCCAACTCCCCCATTAAATGACTTTTGGGAACTTTGCAGTCTTCAAAATACATCATAGCTGTGGGTTGATTGCGCCACCCCATTTTATGTTCTTTTTGGCCAAAGCGCACCCCGGGTAAATCTTTGGGGATCAACAGACAAGAAATCCCTTGATAACCCTCAGCGCCAGTACGGACCATAGTGACATACACATCGCTGATTCCAGCGCCGGAAATAAATGCTTTGCTGCCATTTACTAAATAATAATCACCTTTATCGACAGCCGTTGTTTTAAGTGCTGCAGCATCCGAACCAGAACTGGGTTCGGTTAAACAATAGCTGGCAATTGCTTGCATCGAGGTAAGCTTTGGCCCCCAAAACATACGCACCTCAGGTGTTGCATATTTGTCTACCAAGGTCACAGCCATATTATGGATAGATAAAAACGCACTAGCACTAGGGCATCCTGATGCCAGCTCGGCAAATATCAAGGCCCCATCTAGACGACTTAAATGCGCTCCGCCAATATCTTCTTGTGCAAAAACGCCCCCCAGCCCTAAACTTGCAGCAAGTCGAAACATCTCTATTGGAAAATACTCTTTTTCATCCCAAGCCAAAGCATTGGGCCAAATGTGTTCTTCAGTAAACGAAGACACCATTGCAATAATTTGTTGTTGTTGTTCAGATAAATAAAACATATTCACTCACCTTTGACGAACAAAAAAACTTAAAAAAATATATTAGAACAAAGAGATGGGGGGTACAAGCAATCGGGGAAAATAATCCCTATTGCAATAACATTTGAAGATGAGATTTAAATTCAGGGATGGTTTTAATCGCAAACTTTGAGAACAGATGCTTGCCTAAAAAAAATAGATCAAAAGATGTCAGTTGGTCCTTTTCGAGTAAATCGAGATATTTTAGACACTCTTTAAAATTTTTTTGTCTATTCTCATACAACGATTCTGGAAACTCAGTATATTGATCTACATTAAGCTTAAATTCATAATCAATTAAAAGGGCTTGGGTATAATTTATCATGACATAAAGATAATCAATAAATATACCTTGATGGCAATAGGACCTGTTGTAATCTACATTTTGTATTAATCGAGTTAGAAAAATACGATATTTTTTTATATTATGACTAAGAAATTTATTCATTGAGAGTTTTTTAGTGTCACTTACAGAATTAAATTTCTCAAGATCACTAAAAATATCATTATACATTTCAATCAGATAGTATTCTGCCACCAACAAATTTTTTGACACATCCCCGAAAACCTCTATTTTATCTTCAATATAATGAAGCATCTTAGAAAACGATTTAATATTTCCCAGTTCAGCATCACAAATAATGGTGTAATACTGAAGAAGTTGCGAAGAAAACAGTATGAACTCGTCTGGTTTTTCTTTAGCTAAGACTATAATGTGTTGCTTGGTTTGATCAAAGGGATTTTGTTTGAATTGACTATTGTGACAGATTTTTTCTACCATTTGTAACGTAAAGGAAATTAACTTTTCAAAATAAAAAGCATCAAAGAACGCAACTCCAGAAGGTAGGTTATAATCATTCAATCTTATTTTGATTAACACTTGAATAATTTTTTTATTGATGTCATTCATAGACCTTTTCCTTCAATGAAATCAAATTCAGATTATTATGGCTCGTTTCTACCACAACTGAAAAGCGATTTAAACTTCTCCCAGGCATCATATAAATAATACATAAACCCCTTTTCTTGAGGATTTCCTGTTTCAATGGCGTGCTCAGCTTCTATAGATTGTGTTGTAGTATCTATATTGTTTGCTAATGTAGAACCAAAAGTAAGATGATAATTTGCAGGAAAATTTTCAGGAGGTGGTGTTTGTAAAGGCAGTAAGATTTTATCTAATCTCAAAGATAGCCCCTTGTATTCATGATCTTTTTTACCCAGAACTTTCAAGGCGTTTGACAAAATTGTTGTTTGTTCTGCATGTGAACCTAAAGGAGATTGACCAAGAAAATTATTGAAGGCGTTAATCCTCAAATATGCCACTTGTTTAAAGCGGGCCATATTATCACTTTGTTTATTTGTCTCCTGTTCAATATCATCAAGAGCCTGACTTATGAGAGAGCTGTAATTTTTCATCATTAATAATAAGTAATCATTTGAAATCATAATGAATTCCTAAAAACCTATATATTTAATTTTAGATTAAATTTAATAAAAAAACACATGATTTTAATAAACGAATTGCGTTATCATTAATAAATTTTGTAGTTGTTTTTAGAACAAAGTCATTCTATAGTGGTTTTTAGCCTTGATGGGGTACTATAAACCTATGTTTACCGTTGCTTTAATTGGTGGCATTGCTTCTGGAAAATCCAGTGCATTGGCATTTTTTCAGGAAAAAAATATTGCCTGCATCTCAGCTGATACGATTGCCAAACGTCTTACTGAGAAAAATACTCCCGATTACCTGGCTATCGCTCAATATTTAGGCTCTGATTATTTAGATACCCACGGGGGATTAGATCGCAGCAAAATGCGTAAGCACTTATTGCACAGCCCCGCTTTTAAACAATGGCTGGAACAACTTCTGCATCCCACAATCCGTCGCCAGATGTTAGACTTGAGAAATCAAGCAACATCACCCTACTGTGTCTTAGAAATTCCTCTGCTTAAAGATAAAAAAAGCTATGGTATTGATGAAGTGCTCTGTATCAATTGTGATGAAAAAAAACAAATCCAACGTCTACAGCAAAGACATTTAACTGAGGAAGAAATTCAAGGCTTACTTGCTGCGCAAATTCCCTTACAACAGCGCATTGAACTGGCAGATGTCGTGATCAACAATGACGGTAGCATACAAAATTTTTATCAGGCTTTAGAGCCTTTACATGAAAAATATTTAAAGCTTAGCTCAGAGGCGCAAAAAACTTCATAATATTCTCTTCGGTCCACATCATTTGCATATTACCTGCGGCATCAATGGTTTGATCAAAAAGTGCGTGTTTTCGGGTTTGTAACTCCAGCATTGATTCTTCCACTGTTCCTTTGGCTATCAAATGATACTCAAACACAGGTTGCTCTTGACCAATTCGATATATACGATCAGTGGCCTGACTGCTGACAGCAGGATTCCACCAGGGTTCGTAATGAATCACGGTATCAGCTTTGGTTAAGTTAAGCCCCAAGCCCCCTGCTCTTAAACTTAAAAGGAAAATAGGTACTTCGCCTTGCTGAAAACGCTTGACCAATACATCGCGTTTTTGGGTTTTTCCGGTTAACACCTGATAGGGGTAATTTTTTTCCTGCAACTGCAATTCAATTAAATGCAACATTTTGGTAAATTGAGAAAAAATTAAAACACTTCTTCCCTCAACCATAATATTGTCTAGCATCTCCATCAAATGTTTAAGCTTGGCTGACTCAGCACAAGATTCCGGGTTCCAATTACCTGGCAATAACAGCGGATGACAACAGATCTGGCGCAATTTTAATAACGCATCCAACACCACCCAACGCGAGTTCACCAAACCCTTCTCTGCTAAAGCCATTTGTACTCTATCTGCTAGCAGACACCTTAAGGTTTCATATAATTCGAATTGGTCACCTTCTAAGTTGAGCTTTTGAACAATTCGAGTCTTCTCAGGCAGGTTTTTCAATACTTGTTGTTTACTCCGCCTTAGGATGAAAGGTTGAATACGGGCAAGTAAATCTTGATGTATCTCTTGATTTTGATTGACCTCAATGGGGGTTTGAAAGGATTTGCGAAACTGGGAGCGACTGCCTAATAATTGTGGTACCACAAAATCAATCAAACTCCACAACTCCCCCAAATGATTTTCCATAGGGGTGCCTGTTAAACAAAAACGTATCTTTCCCTCTAAACCTTTCAGTACTTGTGATTTTTGACTTTGAAAGTTTTTAATCAATTGCCCTTCATCAAGAATAATATGAGAAAAATTAAATTTTTTGAAAATAGTCGCATGTCTTTGCACCATGCCATAGGACGTGATAACAATATCGGCTTTTTCCCATAGGGCAGGTAATTTAGATTTGCCATGATAAATTTGCATTTGCAATTGCGGTGTAAACTGATTGCACTCATCTTGCCAATTGGTCAACAATGAGGTAGGGACCACTAACAAGGCAGGACTTTCCAACAGTTTTGCATCTTTTAAACTGGAAAGATAAGCGAGCATTTGAATGGTTTTACCAAGCCCCATATCATCGGCTAAAATACCTCCAAATCCTGAACGATGTAGTGAGCGCAGCCAGCGAACCCCCTCTAATTGGTAAGGCCTTAACTGACATTGTAATGATGGAGAGTGACACGCTTCTAATGTCATCAATTCAGGCTCTAAAAGCCAACTCATGTTTTCCCACGCTTGATTGCTATGCCAGATGTTATCGGAATCAGCAATTGAACTGGTCCATTGCTGGAGTTTTTTAATGATTCTCCAATCTGATTGCAACATCAGCTTGGAACTTTTTATTTGCAAATTAGATTCAACAATGCGTTGCAAAAACCATTTAATCCGCCACCAGGCAACTCTTAACACATGCCCATTGGCATGGGTCATCTCAAACATCATTTGGTCGTCTTTGGTCATCAAATTGGCATAAGTGTAATTTTCCAGAAGATAGACGACGATATCAATTAAATTCCACTGCTCATCTTGCTGCTCAATACTTAACTGATATTGAAAACCATTTTCAGTATCTCCAGACCAATCGGCATGCCAATGTGATGCCTGGGAAGAGGTGTCGTCTTTTAACCAATTTACGCTGGCATAGCCATTTTTAGGTTTTTTCTGTGCTCCTAAATGGTTGTCTAACCAACTCATCAGTCCGGAAACAATATGCACACAAGGCATGGAGGAGGTACATAAACACTTGTAATTCTTCTCACTCCACTGCTTTAAGTCAGAGTGCGAGGTAAAAATCTGACCTTGATCATCTTTCACCCGAGCCATAAAAAAACCATCACTTAAACGGGTTTGAAGAACATGGCCATCATCTACGGAACGTCTTGCCTTAAGGAGCAAAGATGAATGATTCATCGATTGAATGAGTGATAAGATTTTTTCAATCAGTAACATGAAGGCCTTGGTTTTGAAGAGATAGCGTCAAAAATAGCTATTTTAACGTATTTGTATAAAAATTAATACAATAATTCAAAAGTTAAGTGCAGATGCAAAATAATATCGCTATATCAGACAAACCTATACTTAAGTGGACCCCAAATGGGGGACAACTTTTTAGATGGGTTTAAGATAGGTTGAAATGTTTTTTTCGCCGTATGTCCAAGTTTACTCAAATCTTTTTCTACATCACTATCAAATTCAATCTTCCAAATCAAGTCTTTGAATTGCTTGTTTAACATAAAATGATTTTGAGCGATGAGTTTGTTCTGGAAGTTCAGTTAATCTCTCATCAAGCGTTTCTGGTAAACGAACGGCCAACATAAGTACTCCTAATTTGTATTACCAATTATACAAGTACAACATTTTTAAAAAATAAACACCATTTGGTATTCGATTTTTATCTTAGTGCTTTGAAAAATAGATTTATTGAGTGCATCACTCTTTTTTTCAATTTCACATCACGAATAATCAAAATAATCCAACTATTCTGTGGATATAGCACCTTTTCTTCAGTCCGGTAATCGTAATTGACGTTTAACAAAAAGCTGACGCACACCAAGATTGCAAACAGTATGCAATTATTAAAATTAAAAAAAATAAATTGACCCAGGGGTCTGGTATACATGAAAATATTCAAACACCTCATCATTTTTAAAAGCAAATGAGCCATTCAAATATTCAAATTCTTTTAGCGCAATTTAATGCGAGCGTTGGTAATGTTGTTGAAAATAGCCAACGTATCTTAGATATTATTGCCCAACATCATCAACAATATGATTTGATAGTATTTCCAGAATTGGCATTATGTGGCTATCCACCAGCTGATCTATTGTATCAACCTGACTTTCTCGCTGAAATTGATAGCCATTTACAAACCATCATGGATTATCCTTCAAAAGCAAAGATCGTTTTAGGGCTACCAAGGCTCGATAATGGCTCACTGTTTAACGCTCTGGCTTTCATTGATGGTAAAAAAGTGCAATTTTATGATAAACGCGCTTTGCCCAATTACAGTGTTTTTAATGAGAGTCGTTACTTTACTGAAGGGACTACACCTTTTATCACCTTTGAAATAAAGGATCACCGTTTCGGTCTTCTTATCTGTGAGGACATCTGGCAACAAACACCCGTTTCTGGATTATTGCAACATCACATCGATAGCATCATTTGTATCAACGCCTCCCCTTATCATCAAGGCAAGCACCTACAGCGCTATGAAATATTAAAATCAATTCCTAAAAACATCATTTATTTAAATATGGTAGGCGGACAAGATGAAATTGTCTTTGATGGCCAATCGATGGTCATCAATGCACAAGGTGATGTATCTGCAAAAGCACCAGGTTTTAAAGAAGCGCTTTTGGCTATCACCTGGAAAAATCAACAGTGGTGGGGCCCTATAGCCCCTGCGTTAGCAACAATTGAAGAGCTCTATCAAGCATTACAATTGGGATTGTCTGACTTTATGCGCAAAAACAGTATGTCTAAAGTAGTGCTTGGATTGTCAGGGGGCATTGACTCGGCATTAACGTTGGCTATTGCAAGCCAAGCCCTAGGTCCAAAAAAGGTACACGCGCTATTAATGCCATCTGAGTATACCGCACCGATGAGCATTGAAGATGCGATTGCTCAAGCAGAAAAACTGGGTGTGAGCTACGATATATTGCCTATCGATGATCATGTGGAGATGTTTCAAAAACAATTGACTCAAAGTTTCGGGGAAGCACCCAATCCTATTGGTGCACAAAATATTCAGGCTAGAATTCGGGGCATGCTTTTAATGGCCTATGCCAATCAACACCAGGCATTGTTATTATCCACCAGCAATAAAAGTGAGTCTGCTGTGGGTTATTGCACGCTTTATGGGGATATGTGTGGTGGCTTTGCCGTCATTAAAGATGTCTACAAAACACAAGTATATCAATTGGCCGAGCATGTGAATCGAGAAGCTGTGATTATCCCGCAGCGTGTCATCACGCGCCCACCTACTGCAGAGCTTGCGCCCAATCAAACCGACCAAGATGCGCTACCTCCCTATGATGTTTTAGATGCAATACTTATCGATATTGTAGAAAACCGACTTTCTAAAAAAGCCCTTTTAGCAAAGGGATTTTCACAAACACTGGTGCAAGAGATCTATCAAAAAATTAAATGTAGTGAATTTAAACGTTTTCAGGCGGCGCCAGGAACGAAAGTATCCTCAGTAGCCTTCGGAAAAGACTGGTGTTTTCCCATCAGTAACGCTTGGAAAGTATAAAAAATATATCCAATTATCATAAAAATAGTCTTGAAAATTCGCCCACAACGTATAACATGGTTTTATCATACTTAGGGTTAAAACCATGCGCCGTTTAAAATTTTCCACAGTGCTTTTATTTGCTTCAATCATGCCTGCTTATGCAGCGACCCCGATTGATGGGTTGTATTCAAGTGCATTTGGTGGTGCAGCATTTCTACCTGGCAATGTGGATGTTACCTACAACAATGCCAATTTAACGCAAAGTGCTTATAATGCAGGATTTGATGTAGGTGGTGCATTGGGATATAAATCGGCATTTTGGCGCTATGAAGCTGAAGTCACTTATATCCATGCCCAAATGAAAAAAATTACCGTCAATAATATCGTCTCCAATGCCAACAGTAACGCTTATAATCAAGACGTTACTGCGATGATTAATCTGGCGTATGACTTGCCTTATAATCCAAGCTACCTCATTCAGCCCTATATTGGCGCTGGGATGGGCTATGCCTGGGTGCAAACCAATTTTACAACACCCAATCAATTTAGTTTTAATGCCACCAATTATGCATTCGCTTATCAGGGAACAGCAGGACTAACTTTTCATTTTTCTGAAAATTATAGTCTCTATGCCGGATATCGTTACCTAGGTACTACGCATTTAGATAAAAACGGTAGCATTTTTCAAGCCAATCTCGTTAATGCCGGCATCACCTATCGTTACGACAGTTGTGAATACAAATAGGATATAAGCGATGAATCTAAAAGTTTATTTAGCAATGATTGGACTCATTTCCACCTCTGCATACGCAGTCGAACCCGTCTCTGGAACATACGGCGGGGTGGTACTGGGTGGCTCCTATATGTTTCCAATCCCAGTACCTGCTGCCCGTGAAGCCCTTACCAATGCGCCTCAAACAGCAGCGACGATTTCATCGGCATTAAATACTTATTTAGGCAAGTCCTTAAATGGTGTCAATTATAAAAATGCGCATTACCAGCTCAACTATGGTTTCATGGGATTACTCGGCGTCCAAGTCGGCTATCGCTGTGATGAGTTAAGAGTTGAGGGACAAATCTTCTACAATTCAAGCCCAGTAAGCTCACTGAGCATCTGGGATGCAAACTCATCGGTAAAATTAAGCAATAATAAGAATGATGCCAATGTACTCTACCCTTCTGGTCAAACCAATCTTATAGCTGGGATGGCCAATTTCTATTATGATTTTATCCCACCTTCTACACTTGATACCAATTTTGCACCTTTTGTTGGTTTTGGTGTCGGATACGCCAATGTGCAAAACAATTTTAATTTAAACTTCACAACTGCCGCAGCCACTGCAGCGAGCACAACAACATCAACCACTGCTGCCTCGACAAAACCCATTAGCACACAGATAAACCAAAACTCCATTGTGGGTTCTTCAAGCACGGCTGCCGGACAATTTATTGTAGGGATGTTATATTTCTTGGATGATTTTTCCTATTTTGGCTTAGATGGTCGCATATTCTCAACCCTCAATATCAACGCACCACCTCCTTACAATACCATTAACTACAACTATCAATTCATTTCCGGAAATTTAACGTTTAACGGTCACTTTGACTTAGGTTAATTATGCAAATTTGGCCATCTTTATTAGCAGCAGATCTTTTAAACTTACAACAAGAAATTACATCCTTATGTGACGCTGGTGTCGCTCAGATACACTTGGATATTATGGATAACCATTATGTCCCCAACTTAAGTTTTAGCGCTGATTTTTGCCAAGCGATTCACAAACAATTTCCCCAGGTGGAAATTGATGTGCACTTAATGACAACACCGGTGAATGATTTCATTGAGGCATTTGCCCATGCAGGCGCTAAGCGTATTTCTATTCATGCCAATACCAGCTTACATTTAAACGATAGCCTTCATCGCATTCAACAACTGGGATGTCGAGTTGGATTGGCTATCAATCCTGGGGAAGATATTGCTCATCTGAAGTGGTGTATTCATCAGTTGGATTATGTATTATTAATGACGGTCAACCCAGGCTTTGGTGGACAAACGATGTTGCCTTTTGTCATTGAAAAAGCTAAAAATTTACATATGCTTTATCCACAACTGCCTATCATGGTCGATGGCGGCATCAATCTTGATAATATCACCGCATTGAAATCGGTAGGTGTGACTGAATTTGTAGTCGGCTCCTCTCTTTTTAAGGCAAAAAACTATCCTCATTGTATTCAAGACTTTTTAAAAGTGATTCAACATTCATGATGTCTGGCTATATCCAAAAAATAAGTGCAGTATGCGCGCTTTGCATACCGCTAAACGCTGTTGCCAATGTTCAGTATTTGGAAAAATTTAATACCTATCGCTATTGGTCAACGCATCTGCCCCCCACCGACAATCCTCAGCTGCTTCAGTTTATCGAGCAGCCTGGTCCATTGGCAAAAACCTTACGTGAGCAATGGCTCACTTTTTTAGGCGACAAACAAAATTGGCCGGTACTGGCGCGCTACTATCAACCCAGTAGCTCAATTGGCTTACAATGCTATGCAGCCCTTGCCTATTGGCAAACAGGACAACGTGATAAAGCCATTCGAATTGCCACACCCCTGTGGTTAGATGGACACCCTAAGCCCAATGCCTGTAATGCTATTTTTCATCAGTTATCTCAGCAACCGCAATGGCATACCCATTTTTGGTCTCGACGCATTAGTAAAGCTTTAGATCAAAAAGAGTTGCTTTTAGCAAGACAGTTGTTGCATCGTGGCAACAAAGACGCTCAATTGGCTGCAGATAATTTTTGGCGTATTCAGACCCAACCCGAGTTTTTTACCAAGCTTAAGCCTGGCCCCTGGCGTGGTGAGCAGACTCTTTATGCCCTAAAACGAATGGTCGAGCTCAATCGCAAAAATATCTTATCGTATTATCAAAAGGCAATCGCAAGCAATATGCTTAACGCTGACCAAGTGCAACGTTTTAATGCACATATGGCTTTGTATCTTTATATGCGCAATGACAAGCAAGCCTATGTGTGGCAATCTAGAGTAAGCCCTCCTTATCTGAACGCGACACTTTTAGAGTGGCAAATGCGCTATTCATTACCGCATGGCAAATGGTCTCAGGTACAATCGGCAATTCTGCGTCTACCCAAACCCTATACCCCTGAGCAAAATTATTGGTTAGCACAGGCTCAAAAACATTTAAATCAAAATGAATCGGCCCAGCTTAGACTCAGAAAGCTCGCCAAGGAACGCAATTACTATGGCTTTCTAGCAAGCCACCAATTGCATATAAAGCCCTCATTTCAGGAAAATCCGGCGTGTATGGCATCGATGCTTCCCGTTGAGTATCAGCCATTACTGGCAGAAGTAAAGCATCTTTATGATACCCAATCAGCGGGACGCGCTGGTGCATTATTACACAACTTTATATTAGAACTGCCGCAACAAGAAAAATGTGCTTTGGTTGGCTGGGTATCCGATAGCTTAAATTGGCCCACAGAGGCTATCATACTCAGCAATGAGCCGCAGCTCATCAATCAAATTAATGTGCGTTTTCCCACAAAATATGCCGCATTTGTAAAAAATAAAGCAAAACAATTTCATCTCGATCCTGCATTTGTTTATGCCATTATTCGGCAAGAAAGTGCTTTTCACCCACAAGTAAAATCTCCAGTAGGCGCCAGAGGCTTAATGCAAATGATGCCCAGAACTGCAAAATTAATCACTCAGCATTATCACATTCCCTATCGGCTCGATGAAGAACTCTATACGCCTTATAAAAATATTGAAATTGGTACACAGTATTTGGCGCATTTATCTCATTTATTCGGGCAGCACCCGCTATTGATAGCAGCTGCATACAATGCCGGTCCGCAAGCCGTCAATCGCTGGATAAGTCTTTACCCCACAACCGATACTGTCACCTGGATTGATACCCTTCCGTGGAAAGAAACCCGTAATTATTTAAAAAATATCATCGCTTTTCAGACTATCTATCAGCATCGTTTGGGAGCTCCAACATCGATGAATGATATGTTAAGACAATTCCCCACCCAAGACTTTAGACATGATAAAACACGTTTTTAAGATAGAGCTTCCAATTGCCAACGGAAAGCGTGTTCACTGTGCTTGGGAAACTGATCTGCAAAAATTACCAATAGCATTCTAGACTCGTTTTGCATCCGAGCACCCAGTACCATCGCAAAACGACTATACCACCACGCATTCACCTCAATTGCGACATGCTTTCGATTTTTTCGGTCTTCAAACACCCAGGTTCCTGCAACACTTTCGATAGAAACCCAAGATTGGTGATGGGCATAATAGGCAGCCATTGTCAGCAATAACAAGAAAAAAAGCGCCAGCATCCAATAACCCAAAACCCAATACACCCCGCACTCTAGCACTGAAAAAATCCATCCAAGAATAATGATTTTTCGATAGAGCAATGAGGGGGTTAAATGCCAATAGTGTCCGTACATGTTAAACCTAGGTAGCGAGGAGAGCGATTATCATACCAAAGTCATGCTCAGTATTTAAATAAAAATATTGCCTTAGAGTAGAAATAAAAACCCTCCAAAATGATGCACCGCAGCATACTGGCCATGACCATCAACTGTGATTTATATTAAAAAAGTAGAATTCTGACTATCAAAATCTTATACCAGTTATGAAGCGACTATGGGCTATGGTTTTAGTCATTTTTTTCACTAAAAATTAACATGTTAACACTTAACATCAATATTCAGTCATTATTACCTCTTTCCACTGACAGAAAGCAACCGCGCTTTTTTTAGAACAATTATTGGAACAGGAGATAATCCGGCCATCGAAAATATTAAAATTCACCCTGCGATTAAGTGGGCAGCTCAGCAAAGTAAAGACAACTAAAAAGGTGAAATTTGCGCATATAATCCTCTAGCAAAGCTTTCTCGACGAGGAGAGTCAGATCACATCACTCCTTTTGCTTGGAACTTTTAGTGAGGGTATTACTTTGATAGCCAGAGCAACCTCTGGAACCCAGATAACTGAGTATTTTTAGTATAAAAAAACATGGCTCTCAATTGGAAATAAAAAACCCTCCAAAAGGAGGGTTTGAAGAATTTAAAAATTCTTAGTTTTGTTGTTGATTTTGTTGTTGATTTTGGTTGTTTTGTGGATTCTTAGCCATTTGCTGATGTTGTTGTTGCATGTCTTGATTAGACGCAAATTGTTGAGAATTTTTCGCTGCAGCATGCTGACCATGACGAGCAGAAGCAGTTGTTACATTATGTCCATGATGTTTTTTGTGTTTAGCGGCATAATGATGCTGCTGGTGTTTGTGATGTTTGTGCTTAGAAGCTACTTGTTGTTTTGGAGCTTCTGGAGCTGCTGGATCAGCATCAGCATGCGCTACAGTCATTGCACCCATCATCAATACACTTGAAGCCAACATTGTTGTTGGCTTCAAGTGTATTGATGATGGGTGCAATGACTGTAGCGCATG
>JAKFUY010000101.1 GCA_021732495.1 Legionellales bacterium
AGATATGTTGAAAATGGAAAAGGTTGCTGAAAATCCAAAGCCTCATTATGTTCGAAAGATGGAGAAAGCAATTATTGTACAAACATCAGCAACAGTTCCTTATCAGTATCTAAAGCGAAAAGGTTATTCTTGTTGTCGATTCTAATATCAATGGATATTTTTATTGGCGGTGGGGGAGGGAGCACAAAGAGAGAAATCTCTTTGTGCTTAATAGCTTAAGCGATTTCAACATCTTCAGCTTGTGGGCCTTTTTTACCCATGCCTGGCTTGAACTTAACAAGTGCGCCTTCGGCTAAGGTTTTGAAACCTGTGCCACCAATTGCACTAAAATGTACAAAATAATCTTTACCATTGCTTTCAATGAAACCAAAACCTTTGCTTTCATTAAACCACTTAACTTTACCACTAACTTTATCTGACATGAGGAAATTCCCTATGGTTGAGCATTATTTTTTAACAGACTAAATTTCAAGACGTCTTGCCTATCTTTTGAGCGTTACTAACTTAATGCAGTTTTAAAGTGTATATATTATCACTCTTGTTCGATGTTGACAATCATTATTCAACTTAATTGTGTTAAAAAATATGTTTTTGATCATTTATCCTCGATATAACTGACTTAATACCGCTGTGACACTCGGCCATTGGGATTTTGTTCCTAAAATATCGGCATTAGATGGAGCTGCGCGTAAAGGATCGGTGGCACCAAAAATTGCGATGGTCCGTGCGCCCACAGCTGAGGCAATATGCATCGGCCCGCTATCGTTGGCAATCACAGTAGAGGCCATGGATAATAATCCAGCATAGGTGTTAAGGGGGACATCTTTTAAAATAATGGAATTTGGAAAACATTGTACTGCTTGTTCCCATTCAGCTGGACTGGGACAGATGACACATGTCATATGAGATAACTCTTTTTCTAGCCTCTGCCAGTACGGCCATTTTTTGGGTTGTCCTAGATGATTCATTCCATGCGCAAATGGGCATAGGACGATGTAATTATCGAGGATTTGATGCGCTTTCAACAAAGTTTGTGCCGTCTTTAAGGTATCAGGATGAATTTGCAAAGAAGGTGCTTGATAGGGTTGGTTATGCGCGATGTCATACCAATGATGCAGTGTCTCAACGCTTAATGCGAAAAATATATGACTTTCATGCGTATACAACGATTTTTTTAGGCGTGTATTTAATAGAAACTTGCGGCCATCCCCCTCGTATGCAATCACTTTTTTTTGAGCCAATTTTGCACTGAGAGCGCTGGAAAAACTATTGGGGAACAATAGCATATCCTGACAGGGTTGTTGCTTGAGAAGCTTGACACCTGCTGTAAGGGTTTTCGGCCAAGAAATACAGGTGAGAGAAAGTCCATCTAGCAAGTCATGAACCCAAGGTCGCCCTATTAAAATGGGATTAATTCCATGGCTTCTAAGTGCATCAATAGCAGGTAATGCCATGATTACATCACCTATCCAATTGGGAAGGCGGACCAGTAATTGGTTTTGTGACATCTGATTTGCCTAAAGCGCTTATTATAACTGCAGTTGCTGAAGGATTCAAATTAACGAAATTGTTGTATTAAGATAGCAGTAGCTGTGAATATTAACGCAGCCATAAAAATCAGTTGTAACAGGCGTTGGGAACAGAATTCGTGAAGTTTTTGACCGATAAACATACCGGTGAGAGAAGTAGCTGTTAAAACACTTATCAACTGCCAGGATACGCGATCAATAAAATGTTCATTGGCTTCAAAGCCAAACAACATTGTAAGCGCCATGATGCTTAGAGATGTTGCTACCGCTTGCTTCATATGCATACCCATTAGCAGTCTAAAGGTAGGTATGAGCAGAAATCCACCTCCTGAGCCCACGCCACCCACTAATGAGCCATAAAATATGGCTAAAATAATCGTTAAAAAAAAATGATTTTTCCGATGCGTTGTTATTTCGGTGTATTTAGCCATACCATAGGCTGAAAAAAACATTAAAACACTTAAAGTAATCATGAGGATCATCTTAAGAATATCTGCATGTCCGTAAGATTCAATATTAGGAATAATTATCCGCCGGGCTAACCAGGTCATACTTGCTGCAGGAACAATAAAAAAATACGTGTAGGGATACCATTTTATTTCTTTATAGTATTTGATGAGTGCCAGTAATGCTGTGATGCCTGAAACTAAAAAAGAGACACCGATAGCATCGTCATCGTTAAGAGAAAAGCAGCTCATAAGAATCGGGATGCTGAAAATTGCACCACCTGCGCCTAATGCACCAAGAAAGCCACCGACTAGAAAGATGAGCACAAAACCCAATGTCAACATGTAGTTACCGATATGAATGAAGTAAATATGTTGACTGATTTCATCTTTCTTGTATAGAACCAGAAGGAGGGTGTGTTAAAAAATCGACAGGTTTTGCAAATTTTTGTATTTGCTGAATCATAGCCTTCCAATCACCAAGACGTTGTTGAGGGATATGAATAAAAACAATCTTTGAGGGGGCGTCCAAGGCTTCGTTAAGCCATTCATAAAGATTAAGTTGAGCCTCTCTAGCTGATATAGGTAATGTATACAAGGAATAATCAAGATTAGGATATTGTGAAAGCAATTGTTGGAGCTGGAGAGCAGTTTCAAAATAATAAAAAGGTTTTTTTAATGCATTTGCTGAAAATGCAGAGTTTATTTTTGGTGTGGGAGAAAAACCAATACAAGCACGAATCTTTTTTATTGAAATAGCCCCATATCGTAACACCTCACAATGGCTATCATCGATGATTTTAAGAATGGTTGACTCCATTCCTAAAGTACAAGGACCGCCATCTAAAATAGTTAACGAATGATTTGGGAAGTAGCTCGCAACTTGCAAGGCATTGATTGCACTGAAGTGATCGGATGGGTTGGCCGACGGTGCTACAATAGGTCTTCCAAAAATTTTAAGGAGCTTCAGTGTCAATGGATGGTCTGGGCATCTTAAGGCAACGGTATCATGAGGTCCTTTGATAAGTGGTAACACCGTATCTTTCTTTGCCGGCAACACTAAGGTTAATGGGCCGGGCCAAAAGTTTTTGATTAACAATTCTACATATGATGGGATGTCCTTACACCAGCAATCAATTGACCAGCTTGGATGTACATTTAAAGCCAGTGCTTTATCAATAGGACGGTTTTTCAATTGATAAATTTTTTTTATCGCTTCCTCACAGGATGCATCTGCGGCAAGACCGTAAACGGTTTCTGTAGGAATGGCTACAATATTTTTTTGCTCTAAAAGTGTTTTGGCTGTTTGGCAATTAGTGATAAATTGAATCATAGGTCTAAACAATTAAATGATAAATGATATCAGATTTATCATTATGGAGTAATGCCAATATGATGATAGTTAAAATTTGTTTGTCTTTATGCATGATTTTACTCATATATGTTGTGATGCGATTTTTATTGAGTTCGACTGAACATGTAGAGCTGCCTTCTTGTCAAGTTTTGGCACACGATGGTCCCTATGAAGTCCGAGCTTATGATGCAATGATTGTTGCTTATACCCACGCATCTGGCGATCAAAAAAAGGCATTAAGGCCTGGATTTCGCCAACTTGCTGCGTATATTTTTGGAAACAATCAGGCCAAGCAGAGGATATCAATGACTGCGCCTGTTTTAGAGAAGGCGCAAGATAATGATTGGCGTATTGCATTTATTATGCCTGCGCATTATGAACTTGCGGAATTGCCCAATGCCAATGACAACCTTGTTCATTTAGAACGTATTCCAGCTCGGACATATGCGGTGCTTCGATTTTCAGGTTGGTTAAGTACGCAAATTTTGCAGAAAAAAAATATGCAGTTTCAGAACTACTTACATCAAAACGCTTGTCAAGTTGTAGGTGAACCATTTTATGCATTTTATAACCCACCGTGGACCTTGCCATTTTTAAGACGCCACGAAATTTGGTATTTGCTGGACGGCGAATGTCGTCTTAAAAACGATACGGTCTCCGATGGTCGACATCATGAGTCTGTGGTAAGCAAGGGCCATCATAAAAAATATCATTAACCACCAAATGCATATCAATACCCGCTCTTTGATATCTTTCAAGCATCTCAAATTGATTTTTACTAACGTAAAGGCGGGTTGTGCCACAATATATCAGATTGTCCGTCTCCGCTTTTTCTTTAACATTGGCGTTCATCGAACAGCCCCATCGAAATTGCGTGGGATCACATCCGGCATGGACAACTGAAGAAATAATAAATAGAAAGCTTATATAGATACAAACTCTCATGGCTAACTCCATGTTAATTCATCTATATAAGCTATCGGCAGGTTTTGGAAGAACTTAAGGGGGGCTAAGCAGCAATCCCTAAAAAGACATTGCTGCTTAAGAGAATATTACTTGGCAGCCGCTAATTTACTTGCTTTTGTGGGCAACTTTTCTTTAATACGTGCAGCACGACCAGAAAGCTCTCTTAGGTAGTACAGTTTTGCACGACGCACATCTCCGCGACGGATCACGCTAATGTTGTCGATTGTATGGCTATAGGTTTGAAAGACACGTTCAACACCAATATTTTGCGATATTTTACGTACTGTGAATGCAGAATTGACGCCTCTATCACGCTTTGCAATGACAACACCTTCAAACGCCTGTAAGCGTTCGCGAGTGCCTTCTTTAACCTTCACCTGAACAATAACGGTGTCGCCAGGTCCAAATTTTGGAATACTCTTGCCTTGCATTTGCTCGGCATTGATTGTATCAATTATGTTTGTCATACCTTACTCCTTGAATGAGGTGTTGGCTTCTGTTGCAAGCCATATGTTGTGTTTAAATTCCGCTAGCAGTTGTTTATCTTCAGGGCTTAAAACCAGATTTTCAAGTAAATCAGGTCTTTTTAACCAAGTTTTACCTAATGCTTGTGTTCTTCTCCAGCGCTCAATTGCTTGGTGTGAACCACTCAAAAGAACTTCTGGTACCAAGTGACCATTGAATTTCGCTGGTCGTGTATAATGGGGGTGGTCTAATATGCCATTGACGAATGAGTCTTCAATGCTGGAACGCTCATCATGTAATGCACCTGGAATGAGCCGTACCATTGCATCAATAAACGCCATTGCAGCAATCTCCCCGCCACTGATGACAAAGTCTCCTAACGACCACTCTTCATCAATATCCTCTTCAAATAACCTTTCATCTATCCCTTCATAGCGTCCAGCTATAAAAATACAAGACTGTTGACTCACCACCATGTCATGCAATTTGGGTTGCGTGATTCTTTGGCCCTGAGGGCTCAAATAAATGGTCTTTGTGCCGACAGGCATTGTCTGCCTTGCATGAGCAATGGCTTGATGCAAAGGTTCATACATCATTACCATTCCAGGGCCACCACCATAAGGCCTGTCATCAATCTGACCATATGTTGAAACTGCCCAGTCTCTCAAATTCCAGCAGGTCATCCCTGCAAGATTTTTTTGAAAAGCCCTTCCTACAACACCACAATTTAAACTATCAAAAATTTCTGGAAAAAGGGTGATAACACCAAATTGAAGGGTCATATCCCCAACTCTTCTTCATCCCAATCCAGTAATATTTTTTGTTCTGACAGATGAATGCTTTTGACGTACACATCCCAGACGAAAGGAACAAGTGTTCTCTTTTCTCCAGAGATAACTAGCACATCATTAGATCCTGTTGGAAAAATTTCTGTGATGGTGCCAAGCAATTCATTGCGAAGATTAAATGCTTTTAAGCCAATTAAGTCATGAAGATAATATTGATTCTCTTCAAGGGAGGGCAACACTTGACGTGGTGCCGCAATCTCAATGTTGGTTAAAAACGCTGCATCTTCACGAGTTAAATAGTTGTCAACTTGAACCAGTAATCGATCTCCGCTGAACTGTTTATTTACCAGCTTTAGGGGACACCAAACTTTTTTCAAGAGAATGTGTAAAGGTTCATATTCAAAAATGTTTTCAATAGGATCGGTAAAAGATATGATCGATATTAGTCCTTTGATTCCATGAACCTTGCCAAAACGACCAATTACAATCCAATCATTTTCGGTTTTTTTTATCACGACACACCATCTAACTCTATAAAAAAGCAAGTCACATTAAGCAGCAATGTGTGCTTTGTGAAATTCTTTGACCAAGGCTTCAACGCGTTCGCTTAATTTAGCGCCCACACCTTGCCAGTAGTTCAACAATTCAGGGTCAAGGTGTAAACGTTTTTCTTGACCGCGAGCAACAGGATTAAAATAACCAATGCGTTTAATGTAGTTTGTGTCACGACGACGACGACTGTCAGTCACAACGATATGATAAAAAGGACGCTTTTTTGCGCCACCACGAGCTAATCGAATTACTACCATATACCCCTCAACTTCTAAATATTAATGAAAAATGTGAATTATTGTACGCAAAAAGAACCGAAATTAAAAGCGTTTATTTGCCCTTTTGTAAAAACTTTGGTTTTTTTTCCCTAAACCCATTATATATCGGATTTTTTACCTATGCTTTTGGCTTGTTGGAGTCCAGGAAAATCGCCCATGCCACGCATTATGTTTTTCATGCCCCCTGGTTTTGAAATTTTCTTCAACATTTTTTGCATTTGCTCATGTTGCTTTAACAGACGCGTAATGTCTTGTATTTGACAGCCAGAACCCTTTGCTATGCGTTTTTTTCGCGATCCATTAAGGATTTTTGGTGCTCGGCGTTCTGAAACGGTCATCGAATTAATAATGGCTAAGGTGCGGTCTAATAACTTATTGTTGACTTGGTTCACCATTGGGTTGGTGCCGAGGTTCATGCCTGGTAATTTGCCAGCCATCGCTGCCAGTCCACCCATTTGGTTCATTTGAATCAATTGTTGTTTGAAATCTTCAAGGTCAAAACCATGCCCTTTGCTGATTTTTTTTGCCAATTTATCGTTAGTGGCTTTATCGGTTTGCTTTTCAACTTCCTCAATTAAGGAGAGTAGATCTCCCATACCAAGAATCCGTGAGGCAACACGTTCAGGATGGAAGGTTTCAAATGCGTGAATTTTTTCTCCAGTACCCATAAACTTAATAGGCTTTCCTGTGATGAAACGAACAGATAGTGCTGCCCCACCACGAGCATCACCATCAGTTTTGGTGAGAATAACACCTGTTAAGTCTAGTGTTTCATGAAATGCTTTTGCAGTATGCGCAGCATCTTGACCGGTCATGCTATCGACAACAAACAAAGTTTCTATGGGTTTTAATTGTACTTGTAATGCTTTGATTTCTTGCATCATATCGCTGTCAATGTGTAATCGTCCTGCAGTATCAACAATTAAAACATCAAAAAATTGTTTTTTCGCATATATTGTAGCTTCTTTGGCGATATTAATTGGATTTTTTTCGCTAGAGAGGAAAAACTCAATTTCTAATTGTTCTGCCAATTGTTTGAGTTGCTCAATGGCAGCAGGGCGGTATACATCGACGCTGGTCAGCAATACTTTTTTATTTTGTTGGCTGAGAAAACGGGCAAGTTTTCCTGCAGATGTCGTCTTTCCTGAACCTTGCAGGCCGGCTAATAAAATAATAGCGGGAGGCTGACTGTTTAAATCGAGCTCAGAAGTTTCTTTGCCCAGCACTTCAATAAGTTCTTCGTTGACAATTTTAATCAGCATTTGCTCGGGGTTTAAGTTTTTTAAGACATTATGACCCAAAGCCTTGCTTTTGATCTGACTGATGATGGTTTTGACCACGGGCAATGCGACATCGGCTTCAATCAACGCGGTTCGTACATCGCGCAAAGCATTTTGGATGTTTTGATCTGTTAAACGCGAGCGACCTCTTAAATGTTGCCACGCCGATTGAATTTGATCTGATAATTGTCCAAACATATCGCCTCTTAAAAATAGGTAGGAGAACTCAATTTGCCCATTCTAGCATAGAATCCTTAAAAAGTTCACTGGCATTTTATTTGTCACTTTGAGTGAAGCAAGAAATGGGAAATAAGCAGGTCAGATATAAAAAAAACTTGTATTTTTAGGGCTTTTTTTGTACAATATGTTTATAGGTGCTTTATTGGTAATAGCGATAGATGACAAATAATACTCTAGATGTTGCATTCTTCAAAATCCCCTTAGATTATCGTATGGATGTTGCAATAGCGAAGGCTATTGCAGATCTTGTGATTGCTTTTTCTAATGGGGATGATTATTGTCATCAGAAAGCATTGATGAAATCTATCAAGGAATATAGTTCCATGCTTGCCTCAATTTTATTAATTTCCAAAGTTTCTTATGAATTGAGTTATGCTTTCTTGAATGGTGAATTCTTCACTTATTTCCAAACAAGATGGGCGGACTTTATTAATGATGCTACCTGGGGTATTGTTAATCTTGTTAATTGGTGCAAAAACTTCCCAGAGGTTTTTTGTCACTATGCAATTTTAATTGGCTTTATTGTCGATTGCGTTGTGAGCTGCTTCCAGTTATGGAACAATCCTAGTCGTAAGCTTAGTTGGCAGATATTGATTCAATTGGGTTTAATTGCTGCGATGGCTTGTGCGATAGGGTCTGGTGGATTGATTGTCCCAGTGCTTCTTTGTGTACTCCCTTTTTTAAATTATGTTAGAGAAGGTTATTATAGCTCATCTCCATCGTCTAAAATGCTTTGTAAATTTGCCGCACAAGTTGGTGTAATGAGCTTGTTATTATTTAGTGGGTTAGGGTTGCCAGCGCTCATTGGGGCAATTGCAGCAATAGGTATCATCATGCATTTGACCCTCAATTACGGGCTAAATAAGGCTGGCGGTGAAGTGCTGTGCTGTTAGGACAAGACATGGCACCTGCTTAACGATTTAAGTCGTTGCAGTAGGATGTTTCTATTATTTTTGATATGCTCAAGCCATGATTTGATAGAAAGGATAGTATTTTGTCTTCATCAGTAGCTCTTTGGTTATTGTTGGTATTGTTTTTGATTATTTTAGCTGGTTTTTTTTCCGCTGCTGAAATTGGAATGATGTCTATCAATCGCTATCGACTTCGGTATTTGGTGAAGCAGGGGCACCCTCGTGCGCTATTAGTTCAAAATCAATTAAACCATCCTGAAAAATTGCTAAGTTCTGTACTAATTGGCAATACCTTGGCGAATATCTTAGCTTCCATGGCAATGACTTTTGTAGGGCAAACCCTCTATAAAGATGCAGGAGTTGCTATCGCAGAAATTTTATTAACCATTGCTTTATTGGTATTTGCGGAAATGACTCCTAAAACCTGGGCAGCATTGCATCCTGAAAAGGTGTCATTTGCAGTCATTCACCTATTAAGAGCAATACAATGTGTGTTTTTACCTCTGAGTATATTGACTACTTATTTAGCGCACAAACTTTTATCGATGCTTGGGGTGTCTAAAAAACAGGTGAATGGAGATAAGTTATCGTATGAAGAATTACGCGCTGTAGTTAATGAGGTTGATAGTGTTCTTTTAACTAAAGAACATCAGGATATGTTGGTTAGTTTGTTAGATTTAGAGAGAGCTCAAGTGGAGGATATTATGATTCCACGAAGTGAGATTGTAGGAATTGATATCACTGAATCCTGGGTAGATGTCCTAGAACAGCTGATGACCATCCAACATACGCGAATACCTCTTTATCGCCATCATATTGATGATTTAATTGGGGTGGTTCATATTCGGGATGTGGTTCAGTTGGCCCTTAATCATGAGTTAAGTGTAGATGCACTTCTTAAGCTTGCTGAAATACCAATATTTGTGCCCGCAGCAACACCTCTTAATATTCAGATTTTGCAGTTTCGTGCCAAGAAAGGCCGGAGTGGCTTTGTTGTAAATGAATATGGTGATTTAATGGGGCTAATTACCTTAGAGGATATTCTCGAAGAGGTGGTTGGCGAGTTTACCACTGATATTCATGATTTATTTCAAGAAGTGATTCCTCAATCAGATGGCGAGTATTTAATTGATGCAAGCATCTCTATTAAGCAACTGACGCGAACCTTGGGTTGGGAGTTTCCAAGCCTTGGCCCTAGAACTTTAAGTGGTTTGATTGTTGAATATCTGGGATATATCCCGCCTGTTGATTGTTGTTTGCAATTTCAAGATTATCAAATTACGGTGTTGCGTATCAGTGGGCAAATGATTAAGTCGGTTCGAATTAAAAAAATTGAGTAAAATTAATTTTCAATTTTACTTCGATGGCGGATTGCGGTACCAATTGTGATAGGGTCGAGTGTTTGTAGCTCGCTGCCAGTGGGGACACCTTGGGCAAGCTGAGAGAGCTTAATGTTTGGATAAGGTGTCAATATCCGCTGAATGCAGCATAAGGTCGCCTGTGTTTCTATAGATGGGGTTAAGGCAATAATTACTTCTTCAACAAGGTGGGAGGCCATATAATGCTTTAACTTGTCTAGGCCTATATCTTCCGTACCTATGCCATCAATCGGGGATATTTTTGCGGTTAATATAAAGTAATAGCCTTTGTAAATATGGCTTTGTTCAATAGCAGATACATCCGAGGCATTCTCAACAATGCATAATACTTTTGAATCTCGATGGGTATCTGAGCAGATTCGACAGATCTTTCTGGCACAATAGTTGTTGCACACATCGCATTGAACGATATTACGCATTGCTTCATCGAGGTTTTTTGCAAGATTTAGGGCCTGTTTACGATTATTCTTTAGAAAATAGTAAACAAGCCTTTGTGCGGTTTTTGGGCCTACACCAGGCAAACAACGTAAACTTTCAGTAAGTTGTTCAATGAGGTCCATGTCAGTTAATTATTTTTGTCCTTCATTATCTTGTTCGCCCATGAATCCGCCAAGATTATTGAGGCCTGAAGTCAATTGAGAAATTTTTTCTTGAGAAATTTTTTCAACTTGTTTAACGGCATCATTAATCGCTGCGGCAAGCAATTCTTCCATCATTTTTAAATCTTCGTCATGCAATGCTGGGTTGATTTTAACATTGGTTACATCATGTCGGCCGTTCATTTCAACGGTAATCATGCCACCACCTGCTTTACCAGTGACGCGTAATTTTGTAAGTTGATCTTGCGTTTCTTGTAAACGAGATTGCATTTTTTCAGCTTCTTTTTTTAATTCTTCAGAAAACTTATTGATGTTGAAGTTATTTTCCATGGTGTTCCTCTTTATTTTCAGGGTTAAAGTGACTGATATTTATATATTATAGATTATCTATAATTTTTGTCATTGAGTTTTCAATAATTTCAGCTTGACAATCTATAAGTAACTTTTGCACGAATGGATCGTCTTGGATGGTTTGTTTGAGATCCGAGTGCGCGGTTATTCTTTGCTGTGCTTGGATAACCGCTGGAGTGGACGTCGAGATTACGGTGCTGGTTGTTAATTTTATCTTGATTGGGTGCTTAAAATATTGGCTCAATGCGTTTTCAATGCGTTCTTGAATATTGGCAGTAAATAAAGTTTTATAATTAGGATTAATTTCTAAATGTAAGAGGGATTCCGTTTTTGAAATAACAATGGAATTGCTTAATGCGGATTTACCCAAACCCTCTATCGGCAAAGTATCGACGATATGACACCATTGTTCTATTGATATTTGATCATTTGTGGGTTCAATTTTAGATGGTTTTTGTATCTCAGGCAGAGCTAGAGGTTTTGGTGCGGATATTGTCGGTGATTCCACATTGACATGTCCTTGTAGCTGGAGATAGTGAAACATTCTCAAGCATAACATTTGAAAGCCGATGGCGTGATTAGGCGCCCAATCTAATTCTTGATTAGATTTTTCGATCATCAGATAGAGTTGGTGGATCTCTTTTGCAGACCATTTTTTTGCGCACTCTTTTACACACAATTGGTTCTGATTTGAAAGCGTCTGCTCAGGCAGAATTTTATAAATCGCACATTCATGAAGTATCTGCATGCAGTGATGGAGTAGTCTTTGATAAGATATATTTTGTTGTGCAATGGTTTGGGATAATTGGATAAGACTCTTTGGTGGGTGGCTTAAAAGGGTGGTTAAAACCTGAATCGCCCAATCATTTAAAGAGTATCCCAGATGTTCACGTAAGCTTGTTTCTTCAAAGCCGCTTGGGAATACAGCCATGAGTTGTTCTGTGGCCGTCAGCGCATCACGCATGCTACCTGAAGCGAGTTCTGCAATGAGTTTCAAGGAATCATTTGAATACTGAAATGATTCAGCACTTAAAACACGTTCTAATTGTGCACTAATAACCTTAGTACTCATGGGATTGAGATTGAATTGCAAACAACGTGATAAAATAGTGGCTGGAAGTTTTTGTGGATCAGTGGTGGCCAATAGAAATTTAATATGTGAAGGCGGTTCTTCAAGTGTTTTCAATAAGGCATTGAAGCTATGGGTGGAAAGCATATGCACTTCGTCAATAAGAAAAATTTTGAAACGCCCCGATGCTGGAGCATATTGGATGTTTTCAATCAATTCCCGTGTATCTTCCACACGGGTTCGTGAAGCACCGTCCACTTCAATGAGATCAAAAAACTGTCCATTATCGATTCCTAGACAATTTTCACAAGTTAAGCAAGGTTCTGCAACAACTCCAAGCTGGCAGTTTAACGCTTTTGCAAAAATCCGAGCAACAGTGGTTTTTCCGATACCTCGGGTGCCGGTAAACAGATAGGCATGATGGAGTTTGTTTTGAAGAAGTGCATTTTGCAAAGGTAAAACGATATGGTCTTGGCCAACAAGATCAGCAAATGATTTTGGACGCCATTTTCTTGCTAAAGGTGTGTATACCATATAATTGCCATTAAAAGAATGGAGGCAACCCAAAGAGCTTATTCTCGGCACATTATCTTTACGCTACCGCTGCTTCCTTCCGGATCTGACGGGGTTCACGCTCAATAGTTGCGAGGAAACCCAGTGAGTCGCCATCGACAAATGAATCATATCAAACCTTGGCAAAAATAGCGAGTCGTTTTAGAAATATTATTCCTCATCTTGATTCATCTCGAATAGGAAGGGATACATATAAGAAAAGTCCTTGTCACCATTTTTTTTATCAATCATTTGCTGATAAAGTTTATGACTCGTCTCTGTCATCGGGAGTTTCATAGAGACGGCTTGGCTAGACTCTTCAACCAGTCCTAAATCTTTAAGCATCATGTACCCACTAAACCCAGGTTGATAAGCTTGATTGGCAGGAACATTGTCGACGATATCGGCAATGGGAAGATATTTTTCAACTATCCATGAATTTCCAGAACTATTTTTGATAACTTGTAAAAATTTTTCTTTAGAAAGCCCCAGTGCTTCGGCAAGAATAAATGCTTCACTGATGGTCGCCATATTATTCGCAAGCACTAGATTATTACAAATTTTTGCAGTTTGACCAGAACCTGCTGCTCCCGTGTGAATAAATTGTGTCCCTATACTTGAAAGGATATCTTCAGCTTGTGTAACAGCCTCTATTGAACCACCTAGCATGAATGTCAGTGACCCCGTTTTTGCTGCAGCCACACCACCTGACACCGGCGCATCAACGGTCTGGATCTTGCGCTGACCTGTCATTTTGTGCCACTGTTTCGATACGAGAGGGCCTACGGTTGAGCAGTCTATACATAAGGTTCCAGGTTGGAGGTTTTTCTGTAGAGGTGAGTCACAATTGTAAATATCTAGAAGCTGTTTACCAGCAGGTAGCATGGTGATAATAACTTCAGATTCAGATGCGAGTTGCTCTAGATTATCACATATCTTGCCTGTGTCGTTGAGAAATTGTTGAAGACTTTCAGGGTTGGTATCGTAAGCGATAACTTCATGCCCATGATGTAACAATCCTGATGCCATGGGGAATCCCATATGTCCTAGACCAATAAAGCCTATTTTCTTCATAGTGCTCAATCCTCAGTGATGTGGCATATCAAAATTGGCATGGCCTTGTTCTTGTGGCCAAGCGGCAGTGACTGATTTCTGTCGAGTGTAGAAATAAATACTACCGAGTCCATGCATAGGGCTGCTACCAAAGCTCGATTGTTTCCAACCACCAAAAGGATGGCTGACAATAGGAACAGGAATGGGGATGTTGATGCCTATCATTCCTGCTTGTGCTTTATCTATGAATTGTTGAGCATCATAACCATGCTGGGTAAAAATGACGGCGCCATTTCCATAGGGGTGTTGATTCATACACGCCATGGCTTCTTCGAGTGAATTCATTCGCAATATGGATAAGACAGGTCCAAACAATTCTTTTTGGTAGATGGACATATTGGGTGTGACGTTATCAAATAAACTGGGGCCGATGAAAAAACCATCTTCATACTGAGCCAGATTTAGCAAACGACCATCGGTTAATAAAGTTGCCCCTTCATCCACACCTTGTTGGATTGCGTCTTTAAGAAATGCAAGTTGTGCCTGCGAGATAACAGGACCTAAATCAACACCGGGGATATGTCCAGGGCCAACTTTAATGCTTTGAATACGTTCGATTAATAATGGTATTAAGTGTTCAGCAGTCAATTCGCCAACGGCGATGACTGCAGCAAGTGCCATGCAGCGTTGTCCTGCAGAACCGTAAGCTGCACTGATAATGGAATCTGCCGCATGAGCTAGATTCGCGTCAGGCATTACAATGGCATGGTTTTTAGCACCTCCAAATGTAGCAGCACGTTTGCCAAACTTACATGCCTCAGTGTAAATGTGTTGAGCAGCTCTAGTAGAACCCACGGCTGTAAAGGCTTGTATTTCTGATCGGTTTAGCAAATATTGAACCGTCTGTGCATCACCTTGGATGCATTGGGCTATCCCCGCGGGTAGCCCACTTTCTTCAAGCCACTCGATGAGTTTGAGGCTTGCAGAGGGTGTTTTTTCTGAAGGTTTTAAGATAAAGGCGTTGCCACAGGCAATAGCTGGAATCATCATCCACAAAGGAACCATTACAGGAAAATTAAAAGGCGAAATCCCAGCGCAAATCCCTAAGGGTTGATAAAAAGTAGTGGTATCCACCTGATGACTGACATGATGAGAGTACGTGCCTTGCAGCTGATGTTGAATATCACAATGATAGGCAACAACTTCTATCCCTCTCTGGATAGACGCTTTCGCATCGGCAATGGTTTTACCATGCTCTAAGGTCACGATCTCAGCCAGTTCATCTTCTTTTTCCTCAAGAAGACTGGCAAATGCGCGAAGAATTTTAGCACGTTTAATGGCAGGAGTGGCTGCCCAACCTGCTTGGGAACTGACGGCGTGTTGAATCGCTTTGTCAACTATTTGTTCATCGCCGCAGTATAGAAGAGCAATGTTTTGGCCATTAGCAGGATTGGTAATCCACAATGGTTGAGCTTGCTCAATAATAGCTTTCCCGCCAATATAATGCGGAATAATTCGAGTCATAATTTCTCCATGATAAAAGATTATAGAAGCCAGTGTTCTAGGCCGATTTTAAGCTCATGAAGGGTCATGACTTTAGTGCAAGCCAACCTTAGTCCAGGCATATAGGCTTTTCTATCAATGATTTGGTGATTTAAACTAATGGTTTCACCGATTTGACCAAATAAAGTTTGCTGAACCGCAAGTAAACCTGGCATGCGAATCGAATGAATAGGAATTTGATGAACAAAGTGCTCACGTCCTGGCTGTGCAGTACTATTCATCATAGGCCATTCCGATTTAGCCTGATGGATCTCCGCTGCCGTATATATAGCAGTTCCAGAAGGTGAGTCGGTTTTTTGTTGATGGTGCATTTCAATAATATCTACGCCATCAAACCAAGGTGCAGCGATTTTAGCAAAATAGGTGCACAAAACTGAGCCAATAGAAAAGTTAGGCACAATGATGCCACCAAGTTTTTGTTGTTGACAGGTTTCTTTTAGTTCAAATATTTGTGCAGGGGTAAGTCCTGATGCTCCAATAACAAATCGGGTCTTTGTGTCGAGGTAGGTTTGGCCATTTTGATATACACAATCAGCTCTAGTCAGATCAATCACCAGATCCGGCCTCTTCTTGGCCAAGACTTTAGCCAAGTCATCTCCTCTTCCCAGTCTGTCGATGACTATAAAATCATCTTCTTGTTTGAGAAACTCACTAGTAATGATGCCCATTTTCCCAAAGGCGCCATTAATTATAATTCGAATAGCTGTATTTGTATTTATCATGGTTTTTTTGTTTTGGCGGCTTCTTGCTCAAGGGCTTCTTTGGCTTTTTTTGCGGCAAGGTGTTTTTTTAAAATAGTACATGCCCATATGGAGCCGGGTATCCAGCCTATCACGGTGATTTGTAAGAAAAATGTGATAACAGCCGCAATGTTTTGATCAATCAGCAACATTGAAACCCACGGCATGAAAAGCGTAAAAAGGTATTTGAAAAAGTTCATAGTATTTAAGTTATTACGAGATGATATCTATTATAGTTAACAAATTTAAAAGGAATAACAAGTGGTTGTTCAATATAAAATTCTATTTAGAAAGCATATTTAAAAAAACTATAGCGCATGAATAGCGAAAAAATATAAATAATGTTAGCATAATGTCTCTTAAAAATGCTGTTACCTCGAAAAAGCATGTTTAGACAATGTCGGTGAAACCGACACAAGGTGAAGTTTAATCTTCTGATTGTGAATGGGTCCGAGTGGATGTCAATTAATTAGGATTTGTTAAAAATGAAAAAAAATCAGTTGCACCCAAGAACCGAAATCATTAATTTGAAACAAAAACAAAAATGTCGACAAGCTAAACAAGATGCACTTAATTGGTTAAGCACTCGGTTTCCAAAAGCTTTTGATACCGAAGTGCGCATACAAGCTTTGCGCATTGGAATTATGAACGATATTTTAGAGCACGCTGCAGAAGCGCAACAACAAGGCATATCAAAAGCCAAATTACGTCAAGCAGTCGTAATGTTTACGCGCCGAGTTGATTACCTAGCCTGCCTAAAATCTAAAGGCCCCCGCATTAACCTATTTGGTGAACCGAGTGAGTCGGTTACTGATGAAGAATCGAAGAGTGCGGCAATTAAAATCAAGAAAATGATAGAAAAGGGTGTTCAACGACAGAAAAAACAACATGCCGAGCTCATATCTGACCGTCAGATGCCAGGCCCTAAATATGATTACCTTCCAACATTGGTTGATGAAAAAGAAACGGCTCCGAAAAAAATTGAGATCATATTTAAGACCAAGCCGACTCGAAAAATCGATCCGGAGGCTGTTTTACGGCTGAAGTTGAAGCTAGGGTTAAGCGTATCTGAAAAAGAGGTCTTGGCTTAGTTTTCTAGGCATTTTTTAACAAAAGGAATCGAGATAATTCTTCTTTGGGCTTCCAAGGAGCCAATATCTAAATCATCAATAATTTTCATTAGAGAAGATAGATTGCGCTCATAATGGGAAAGCAAATATTGTGCCACGGAAATTGGAAGTTCAAAGCCCTTTCTGTTTGCAACCTCAATGAGAATACTTGTTTTTTCTTCGTCTGAAGGTTCTTTGAGTTGCCAACATAGCCCCCATTGTAATCTTGAAACCAAATCCGGTAGTTTTAGTCCAAGTTGTGCAGGTGGTAGAGTTCCTGAGATCACTAGCAATGTATCTTTTTTATCACGAATGCGATTAAATAAGTGAAAAATACCTTCCTCCCATTCTTTTTGATGTCGTATCAAATGAATGTCGTCAATGGCTACAATGTTTTGTAACTCCAGATTCTCTAAACAGTAAGGGCTGATACTTTCAGCCATGTGCATAGGGAGAAAAATACTCGGTTTTTCTGCGGCAAAATCAGTGGCTATGGTTTGCAGAAGGTGGCTTTTACCACAACCGCCTGCTCCCCAAATATAGATAAATCTTTCTTCAGTGGTTTTCCCTAGGTTGAGTAAGTGGTATTGCAATAAAGCATTCTCACTCCATAGATAGGCATGAGAGTGTTTATAATCAGGGATGATTTCTGAAAAGCTCAGCTGTTTGAACATAGCCAATAGATTACCTTTTTATATTCAATTCTTGTCGCCATACCCAGAGATAATGGAGAAAGCTTGATACTGTGGTGAACGTCACTAGCGTCTCTAAAAAATGAAGGTAAGATTGAGGCAAGTGGTAATAGGTGAGATGAGATAGGCAAGACAAGATTAACAGCAATTGTAAAAAGGTATTGAATTTACTCAACAGAGAGGGATATAAAGGGTGTGGCTTTTTTAAAATATATAGCGAAATAAATGCGCCAAAGGTGATGGCCAGATCACGAGTGAGTACAATGACAACTATCCATAAAGGGAGAACTTGATG
>JAKFUY010000119.1 GCA_021732495.1 Legionellales bacterium
TTTATCTAAAAAATGCAGGAATGAGCGATTTTTAAACTAAAATCAGATTTTTATTGATTTTGAGAAGGATTAATTTAAACTGAAACAGGAATTAACCAATCATGGTTAATTTTTTAATCACAATCGTTAAATACTCATGAAGTAAAACAGATTTTACAGAAGAAACGATGCTCTATCTCTAATTTAATTTTTTTCCCATATTGAACTGCTGAAGAAGTTCGCTGTATTAAGGGTTTATAAAACCATTCGCCACATCTTTTCTTGATATTGGCATCTGAGTCCGGCAACAGATTGTAACAATCGACCCTATGTATTATTTTGTAACATGATAAATCTAGAAAATATTCATCTAGTCCTGAAAGTACTATGGTATGTTTTTCAGGCCAAAAGAAACGGGATTCCCAGTAGGTTTCAGAAGGCGTGCCTACTGTAGCTAGGGGAAGTTGTAGTCGGTTTCCGGATTTGATTTCAAAATTCCATACCAAACGCTTATTCATATGGTTATCATTCTATAGGACTCTATGATTAATCTTAGGTGAGACATTAAGTAATGACAAGTACTTGTAATTATTTTATACATGCACTGTATACCAAATGTGTGGCACACCTTTTACACCCAGCGTGGACATACTTTCCGCAAGCTCTGCTGAAGTGGCAAATGCTTTAGCCTCGTCAATACTATGAAAATCATGAATCACAGTGACATCATTGGGACCATCTATCGATTGATAAACTGATTCATCAATAACACCATGCGTTTTCTGATAATTTGCAAAATCACAGTAGCATTTTCTCCATTTGGCATAATCAGCCACATGATGTCAACAGTACAGACGTATATTACGCATCAGTTTCTCCTTGATTAAGTAGTCGGGGGTAGCTCATAACATCTTAAATATCAGTCTTCAATGAAACAGCTCAAATTTGCTGCAAGTTTAGCGCAAATAGGTTATAATCTGGTCCTCGCTGGATAGTCTTGCCAATCAAATGAAAGAGGACACATGATCTCATTAAATCAATTAAGTATGACTTACGGTCAAAAACTGCTGTTTATGGATGTTAGTCTGAACTTAAATTATGGCAAGTGTTATGCGCTCGTAGGTGCCAATGGTTGTGGCAAATCGACCTTTTTCAAACTTATTACCGGTGAAGAAGAGCACAGCTCTGGCGAGATAATGGTTCCAAAAGATGCTTCCATTGGCTGGTTAAAGCAAGACCAGTTTCGCTATGAGAACACCCCCATTCGTGACATTGTTTTGCAAGGAAAACCTGAGTTGTGGGCAGCCTTACAAGAACGCAATGCACTGCTTGCGTCTGAAACATGGGACGATGAAAGTGGTTATCGCCTCGGTGCCTTAGAAGAAATCGTTGCCCATTATAATGGCTATACAGCCGAAAGTGAGGCTGAAAGTATACTGAGCGGATTAGGGCTGGCTGCTGATTATTTTTCAAAACCACTTAAAGCACTGTCTGGTGGCTACAAACTTCGGGTTCTTTTGGCACAAACACTGTTTCAAAGCCCATCGATTTTATTATTGGATGAGCCAACCAATCATTTGGATATTTTATCGATACGTTGGCTTGAGAAGTTTCTCAAAAACAACTACCAAGGATTAGTTCTTTTTATCTCGCATGATTTGGATTTTATTGACAATCTTGCTGATGCTATTTTGGATGTGGATTACGGTGAAATACGAGAGTACCGCCCAAAATACGAACGATTTCTCATCGAAAAGCAGTTAATGGTTGAGAAAAAATTGGCTGAAAAAAAGAGTATCGAAAGTAAAATTTCAGAAATGCAAGCGTTTGTCGATAGGTTCAAAGCAAAAGCCTCTAAGGCTGCTCAAGCGCGCTCTCGAATGAAAATGATAGACAAAATTGAACTGCCTGATCTTAAAAATTCATCCAGAATCGCACCAAACTTCCAATTTGTGCCGCAGCGGCCTACTGGAAAGCAAGTGGTTAAATTATCAAAACTGAGCAAAGCCTTTAAAGATAAACAGTTGTTTAAAGACTTTCATCTTGAAGTTCAACGGGGTGAAAAAATTGCGGTTATGGGTGTCAATGGTATCGGGAAATCAACACTCATCAAAATCCTTATGGGTGATGTTAAGCACGATGATGGCGAGATCACGTGGGGACACGAAGTACGGTTGAGTTATTTTTCACAAGATCATCATGAATTATTAAACCGCCATATTAGTGTGTTCAATTGGCTCAATGAAGCCGCAGCAGGATGCACAGAACAACAAGTCCGAAAAACATTAGGCCAAATGCTCTTTGTAAAAGACGATGTAGAAAAAGATATTTTATCTTTAAGTGGTGGTGAATCCGCACGCTTATTATTGGCAAAAGTAATGCTTGAGTCTCCCAACGTATTAATTCTTGATGAACCCACCAACCATATGGACATCGAAACCATAGAGTCTCTGGCGAATGCATTGGCAAGCTATACGGGCACGCTTATTTTTGTCAGTCATAATCGACATTTTATAGACAAAATTGCAGGGCGAATTTTATACGTTGAACAAAATCACCATGTTATTGATTTCAAAGGACAATATGCTGACTTTTCTGTTCAATATTTGACATAGTCTTTACTCAGGGGGCATCTGCTTTAAATATCGGTACCATGATCCTTGGGACTGATAAACGGCTAGAGCTAGTCCTGCTTTGCCATCTAAAAACCAGGCCTTAAGGAAATAATTGCGAATAAACATCCAGTTTGAGGCAAGGATAGCTTTGAGTATGCTCGCATTTCGATGTCTATTCTTTGCTGAAAGCGAGGAGTAGTTGTTCATTTTTTCAAGCGCATCAAACCAATTGCTATAGCTTTCATGCATAATTTTGCTTTTACATTTAGCGACCTTGCTGCCTTGTTGCAATATTACTTTTTCATGGACGCGGTCGGTGCTGTACTGAGCCCTATTTCGTCGAAATAGCCGAATATGTTTGGTTTCACAGCCGGCATATTGCATCCGTTGATTCTGAAAAATCATCATAATGGGAAGCTTAAAAGCATCTATATTTTTATGATTCATTGCTTGCATCAGCAGATCTTTGTCCTGTTCGGCCAAAAATTCATCCGCATCCAGGTTTAACACCCATTCTTCCGTAGCAAAATTTAATGCTCTTTGTTTTTGAATGCCAAAACCCGGCCAATCCGTTTCAATGACTTGTGCGCCAAGTGATTTTGCGATGGCAACGGTATTGTCTTTACTGCCGGAATCGAGCACCACAATTTGCTTAGCCCAGGCAACCGATTGTATACATCGTGCAATATGTTTTTCTTCATTACAAGCAATGATAATTACAGATAACATAAGGTTCCAAATCTAACTATTTTATTTTTTCAAGCAGGCCTGCTTCTTCTTCACGCCAGGTGAGGACTTCATAGCCTGTCGGTGTAACCAATAAGGTATGTTCCCATTGCGCAGAAAGTTTTCTATCTTTGGTGATAGCAATCATCCAGCCTGATTTTTGGAGGTGTTTGACATCGGCTTTGCCTTGATTAATCATCGGCTCAATTGTAAAGGTCATGCCTTCTTCAAGCACCAGTCCTTGCCCAGGCTGTCCATAATGAAGGACCTGCGGCTCTTCATGCATTTTCTGCCCAATACCATGTCCACAATATTCTCTAACGACTGAATAACCATGCCCCTCAGCAATCGATTGTATGGCATGACCAACATCGCCTAGGGTTGCACCAGGCTTGACTTGTTGTATCCCTGCGTACAAAGCTTGCTGGGTGGTTACCACGAGTTGTTTTGCAAATAAAGGCACTTCTCCAATACAAAACATCTTACTGCTATCGCCATAAAAACCATTATAAATCACTGTAATATCAACATTGACAATATCATTATGCATTAATTTTTGTTTTTCTGAGGGCATGCCATGGCAAATCACATGATTTACTGATGTATTGACGCAATAAGGATAACCATATTGACCTTTACTTCCAGGTTTTGCGCCCATTACATTAATAATATAATCTTCGCAAAAGCGTTCAATATCCATCGTCGTGATACCAGGCTTCACCACGTCATTTAAAGCTTGCAAAACTTGGGCAGTAAGGCGGCCGGCCATCCGCATATTTTCAATTTGTTCAGCTGTTTTAATGGATGTCATGGTCATTCGTGGCTGTTTTATGGTTCAATAGTTTAACATGATATCGATTAAAAAGTAGAGAACCGTTGAAAATTATGTAAATTTAATGCCGTTAGGGTCCCCCTCCAATTTAAGCCTGTATCAATATTTTGTATCTTACGCACACCCGTCTTTCCTAATAAAGAGGCCCAATGACCAAATACGATAGTTTGTTGCCAATGTTGTTTCTGAGGACAGGCAAACCAAGCATAGCAATCTTTAGGCGCCTGATGAAGCCCGTAATGGCTTTGCCAATTGAGACTTCCTTGAATAGTCGTAAAGCGCATCCTTGTAAAATAATCAGCAATCAGCTGCCAACGCGCAAGCCCTTCAAGGGAATCATCCCAAAGTGTGGGCCGTGGGTTAAAATAATGATTCATCCAGGTATAAAACGTATCACTTACACAAACTTGTAATAGCTCTTTAGCTAAATCAATAGCTTTTTCAGCACTCCAAATTGGCGCAATGCCAGCATGCACCATGATGGTTTTATCGCATCCATGAACATGTAAAAAGCCTTGGCGTCTTAACCAATCAGCCAATTCATCTCTGTCATGGGCTTTTAAAATAGGCTGAAGCTGTTGGGGCGCATCAAGAGATTGTTTGTTATAGAGAAGATAAAGCAAATACACATCATGATTACCTAAACAAATTTTGGGATTCGGTTGCAGTGATTTTAAATACCGCAGCGTCTCTAAAGACTGGCTTCCACGATTGACCAAATCGCCTAAAAAATAAAGCCCGTCATTTAAGGGATCGTAATTAATTTTATCCAAAAGTCGACATAATCCATCATAATGCCCTTGAAGATCACCAATTGCATAATCAGCCATTTTGCATGCCAGGGGATAAAGATGCATTAGGGTCTATATCGAGCCACTGGCCATTGGCATGAAGATGTTTGTTCAAAAACGCAAGTTCAAGTGACTTTCCTTGTGCAAACTCTTTCCATTGATGTTTAGAGCTAATCAGCAAAGCTTGTGTTTTAAAATGATGATTGTTATTGGCTTGTTTACAAATAACTTCCATTGGCAATAATAAGCCTGCTTTGTTAATTAACAGTCCTTGTGCAGTAGCATTATCATTTTGAAATTGTTTGTCATGAAGCCCTAAGCTCATCAACCCTTGTTGAATAAGCCGCCAATTTCGAAATTGCGGATGATGTTGTAAAAACCATTTAAAAGCATCTGGAGAAATTAAAAGTCCATTATGCAATGCTATCAAAGGCGATTCATTGAGGAGCATTTGTCCTCGGGCTAAATTTTCTCGGATCCATAAAATAAATTGCAGGCCTATACTTTGCAATTGCTGGTCATGCGTCGAGGCATCATTAAAAGAGGGTAGGCGAGCGTCGGGACCCAAAAATACGGCGGGGAGGCCAGCTAGCGATAGTTTAGCCAGTTCTTGCCAGGCCATCGATTCAGCGCGTTCTAAAATAGCCTCTAAAATATTAAATCCTTCATGCTCTTCTTGCAATAATTGCAACCAAGTCAATAAAGCTTCTGGATCTTCAGCAATCCATGCCAAGCCAGATTGAGGCATCCAAGTTCTGGCAATGAGTGGCGTCAGATGTGCACGCAAGCTATCATCTGTTTTTGGGTCTGGTTGTGAATAATAAAAATCCGCTCTATCTACCAATCGCTCCCATAATGCATGCCACTGACCAAGCAAATGGCCTTCGCCATCATGAACATCGATGACGTAATCAGTGCATACACATCCCATGCCTTTTAATAAAGAGGCAGAAAACATCACATAAGCCCAGCGAGCTTGAACATCGCTTAATTCCCGGGTATTGGGAGGAAGCGCCACTTGCCTAAACAAAGCCATGGCAGATTGAGCGCGATATAAAGCATAATCAATAAGCCCACCCGATTGGGTGTAAAATAAATGCTGATTAGACGGCAAAAGTTGACAATTACTCGCCACTTCATCAAGTAAAGGCGTTACTGCTTGCTCATGTCTTACGGCACTAATATTGAGATTGGTGAGTATGTTTTTCACCAATTCATAACGACGCACATCGGATATAATAATTTTTGGTGCAAGCACCGGCGTTAATTTCCCGAGATTTGAGGGCTTTACTGATTTTTGTTTTTTTTGATGTTTTTTTTCATAAAACAAAGCAAGTCTCCGTTCTTGACTTGATTATAAGTTTAATTCAATTTTGCATAATATGCAGCCATATTTACAAAATCTTGGATATTTAAATCTTGAGCGCGTTTTTTAAGGTCTATATCTAGTGTTTCCCAATCTTGTTGGGAAAAAATCGGTTTTAAATTATTATGCAAAGTCTTTCTACGCATAGAAAAAGCTTTGCCCACAATGAACTCCAGATCTTTAAAAGACACTTCTTCTGGCAAATGTTTTGGTTTTAAAGAAAAAACCGTAGAATCCACTTTAGGTATGGGATTGAACGACTCTCTAGGCACATCCAAAATCCGTTCCACATGACAATAGTACTGAAAAATCACACTCAGACGACCAAAATTGGAATCCCCTGGAGAGGCCACAATTCTGTCGACCACTTCTTGTTGCAGCATAAAAATCATATCGTCAATCAAGTTGCGATAATTTAAGAGATGAAATAACAAAGGCGTAGAAATATTATACGGTAAATTGCCAATCAATTTAAGATGTTGCCCCAAAGATTTAAAATCAACCGTCAATACATCCTGACAGATGGAATTCAATTTTTCACTATGCGGCAAATGTTTTAATTGAGCAAATAAGTCTCTGTCGATCTCTATAACAGTAAGCGACTGGAGTTTTTTTAATAGCAAAGCGGTTAATGCCCCTCGGCCTGGTCCAATTTCAATGACATTATCAGCAGGGGAAACTTGCAATGCCTGCACAATTTGCTCAATAACATGCTTGTCTTCTAGGAAGTTTTGTCCAAACCGTTTGCGTGCAAAAACCATAGATCTCTTTAGCTGATAAAACAATGCACTATTTTCTCTAAAAACAATACGTTATACAAGCATTTTTGACTGATTTTAAAACATAATTGACCGAAAGTTGTTTTTTATGTGTTTTAGCTAAGCTATAATCGAGAAAATGATTTGAGGATAAATTACATGTGGTACCCCATTTTTGTCAGTTGCGCAAAAGGCTTAGAAAATTTATTGATGCAAGAATTGCAAACATTGGGTTTGCAAAATTGTAAAAACAACCCCCATGGTGTGTATGGTGATGCGACCATCAACACCATTTATGAGATTGCATTATGGTCGAGATTGGCAAATCGTCTGCATTTGGTTTTATGTCAGGGGCCTGCAAAAAATTCAGATATTTTGTATCAAACCTGCTTAGCTTATGCATGGCCGGATGTTTTCTCTGCACAACACTCTTTGAGAATTTCTTTTCATGGCACCTCCGATGAATTGCGCAATGAAATGTATGCCGCCCAAGTGGTAAAAGATGCTGTCGTCGATCATTTCAGGCAAGTATCTGGTGAAAGGCCACAAATTGATAAACACGATGCCCAAGTCTCATTAAGTGCCCATCTCAAACATGATCAAGTAACCGTAAGCTTAGACCTGGTTGGCTATAGTTTGCACCAACGCGGCTATCGGAGTGAACAAGGTGTTGCACCTTTAAAAGAAAATTTAGCGGCCGCTTTGTTAATGCGCATGAATTGGCAGGATATCGCTCTTGGCGGGGGGGGATTTACAGATTTGCTTTGTGGCAGCGGTACTATTGTCATTGAGGCTGCGATGATGGCCGCCAATATGGCGCCGGGTTTATTGCGAGACGATCAAGCTTTTCCTTTTTGGTCTTTACATCTACCGACACTATGGGCTGAACATAGAGAACAAGCCCGAGAGCAAATAAAAGCGATTAACAATCCATTTTTTGGGAGTGATATCCATCGTCATGCCATTGAGATTGCTAAGGCCAATGGAATAAGGGCAGGGGTCGACCATTTAATCACCTGGAAGCAACAACCCTTAAATATTGCAAAAAAACCACACAATATGGGATTATTGGTTACCAATCCCCCCTATGGTGAACGCTTGGGTGAACAATTAGAGTTATTGCCCTTATACGGTGAGTTGGGTGAGACCTTATTTAATGAGTTCCAAGGATGGCAAGCAGGAGTCATTACAAGTGATCCGATGCTTGCAAAAGCATTAGGCCTTCGTGCACACAAACAATATGCATTCTTTAATGGTGCACTGCCTTGTCAATTGTATTGTATCAATATAGATTCGACCAATCAGTTCAAAGACTCGTCGACAAAAAACCTCAGTGGACCAGCGCAAATGCTGGCTAACCGACTTGAAAAAAATATCACGCATTTAAAAAAATGGGCTGAGAAGAAAAATATTGAGTGTTATCGAGTTTACGATGCGGATTTGCCAGAGTACGCTTTCGCCATCGATAAATATGCGGATCATATCGTATTGCAAGAATATATGCCTCCTAAACAAATTCCAGAACACGTTGCCGCCACGCGACGTTTAGATATGATGATGGTGGTTCCGCAAGTATTTGGCGTTTCACCAAAAAACATCGTGATGAAACAAAGAAAGCCACAAAAAGAACAACAGTATCAAAAAAATGATGATAAAAAACAAATGATGGTCGTTCGTGAAGGTGAGGCAAAATTTTATTTAAATTTACACGACTACCTTGATACCGGGTTATTTCTAGATCATCGCATTTTGCGCTTAGAATTTTCCAAATTAAAGGGGCATACCCGATTTTTAAATTTGTTTTGCTATACAGCAACGGCCAGCATTCATGCTGCTCTAAACGGCGCCTATACCACCAACGTTGACATGTCTAAAACCTATTTGGCGTGGGCCAGCGAAAATTTCAAGCTCAATCAATTGCCATCTGCAAAACATCAATTTATTCATTCTGATGTTATGGCATGGTTACGGCAGTCTAAAGAAACCTACGATGTCATTTATATGGACGCTCCAAGCTTTTCAAACTCCAAACGCATGGAGGGCACCCTAGATATTCAAAGAGATCACGTCGGATTGATTAAATTGGCTTTAAAGCACTTGCATCCAGAAGGTCAATTATATTTTTCAACACATTTGCGAGGATTTAAAATTGATGAGTCAATCGCAGAATTAGCCAACATCTACGATATGAGCCGTCAAACCTTAGACTTGGATTTCAAGCGTGACCCCAAGATTCATCAATGTTTTTTAATTGAGAAGTTTGCTGCTATTTAACTTGCCATGTGAACCTCAAACTGTCAAAATAGTTTAATTTTTTTTGGGAAATCTTGGCAGTTTTATGAACACCGCAAATCAAATCGTGAATGATTCTTATCCACAATCAAAAGACTATCCCAATACCCTTTCTTATAAGGCAAAACAACGACAAAAAGCCTATGTTGATTTTGCTCAAGGATTTAAGATGTGGCGCGTCTGGTTGTTATTGGCATGGCAAGACATTAATATTCGCTACCGCCGCTCAGTTTTAGGCCCTCTTTGGATTACCCTCAGTATGGCCATAACAGTCTATAGCATGGGCTTTTTATATGCTCGATTATTTCATATGTCGTTAGAAACGTATTTCCCTTATTTGGTTTCAGGAATGTTAGGTTGGGGACTTATTCAAAGTATTATCAGTGAAGGTGTTGATATTTTCGTCTCATCCGCTAGCTTAATTCGTCAAGTCAAACTGCCTTATCTGTTTCATATCCACCGCATGTGTGCCCGCAATTTTATGGTTGCAGGGCATAATATTTTGGTGATGATCCCGATTTATTTATTTTTTAAGATCCCTTTTCAGTGGACGTTATTACCCGTCTGGATTTTTAACGTATTAGTGGTATATTTTAGTGCGATTTTATTTGCCAATATTTTAGGCTTAATTTGTGCACGCTATCGCGATATGGGTCAAATTGTGAAAAGTATTTTGCAGGTCTTGTTCTTTTTAACGCCCGTGATGTGGAACCCTTCATTATTAAGTCCACAATACCAAAAATGGGTGTTACTGAGCCCTATTTATGACTTTATTGAATTGATTAGGCAGCCCATGATAGGCGCATATCCCTCATTAGAAGTATATGCGATGGTTGCTGTGTTTACGTTATTGGGGATCGGCATAAACATCTTATTGTTTGTTCGGTATCGTTCCAGAATCGTCTATTGGTTGTAATTAAAATGGCATATATTCATTTAGATAAAGTTTTTGTTGAGTTTCCTGTTTATAACGCAAATGCCTTGTCATTTAAGAAAAATTTTATTCGCGTTGCAACAGGTGGACGTATTTTAAAAGACACCAACGAGCAAATTATTGTTCGTTCCATTAACAATATGTCTCTTGAAATTCACCATGGGGATAGAATCGGCTTAATTGGCCATAATGGCGCGGGGAAAAGTACTTTTTTAAAGCTATTGGCTGGTATTTACGAGCCCAGCAAGGGGGAAATTCATATTGAGGGCAAAGTATCTTCAATGTTGGATTTAATGTATGGCATTGAGTCTGAATGCACCGGCTATGAGAATATCTATACTCGGGGCTTACTTTTAGGCTTGCATCGCAAAGACATCCAGGAAAAAATTGAAGAAATTTCTGAGTTTTCAAGTCTTGGAGACTACTTAAACATGCCAGTACGCACCTATTCCGCAGGCATGATGGTCCGATTAGCCTTTGCAATTAGCGCATGTATTCAACCTGATATTTTATTGATTGATGAAGTGTTTGGTGCAGGAGATGCCGAGTTTATGGATAAAGCACGCTCTAAAATGATCTCTTTATTAAACTCCTCACGAATTGTCGTATTTGCGAGTCATTCTCCTCAGCTGATTGAAGAGTTTTGTAACAAAGTATTGGTATTGGATGCTGGGCAAGTTGCATTTTATGGCCCTATTGAAGATGCCAAGCGTTTATATCCTAAACTATGTTAGTATTTTAACTACCATGCTCGATTTTCTTGATCAATGTATTATTGGCTTTGATAAAACCTTGCGGACTGTTTTGCCCGCATGGCCATCGACATCTGAAATCGAAAACCCATCGTTAAAACATGCTGACATTGCTTTAACTCGCCTCGACTCGCGTCAATCTCAATCCATGATGCGCGTCAACCTTGCCGGAGAAGTAGCTGCTCAAGGATTATATCGTGGACAAATGATATTTGCGAAAAACCCTCAGTTAAAAGCACAGTTAGAACAAGCAGCCCTGGAAGAATTCAATCACTACGTATGGTGTCTAGAACGCCTGAAAGAGCTGAATGCCGACCCCAGCCTATTTAATCCCATTTGGTATCTTGGCGCTTTATCTATAGGCCTATTTGCAGCTTTAATGAGTGATGATATCAGTCTAGGCTTTATTATTGCGACTGAAGAGCAAGTAAGCCAACATTTAGCATCACATTTATTACATCTGCCCCTCAACGACTTAAAAAGCAGGGCAATTGTTGAGACAATGTATGAAGATGAGCTGCAACATGCTGAAAACGCAGAGAACAGCGGTGGAACCCGCTTGCCCTTAATGGCTCAACACCTTATGCACTGGGTTGCACAAGTCATGATACGAGTCAGTCGTTTAATTTAACAAACACTATACGTCATTTGCACACTAATAATAGTTGCAAATTCGAGGTATCTTGATAAGAAAACATAAAAATAACAAGTGATGTGCCGTCACGTACCATTGAGGAATCACTCAATGGTACCGTGAAGAGGACTCGAACCTCTTTGTAATATATTGATTTTATTTGGCTAAAATAACCCGCACTTAAAACTTACACAACGTGGTGTAAGCTTGTAACATTTAACTTAGCAATAAAACCCAGTTGACTTTTATGGGTGTTGTTGCTAAGTTAAATAGATGAAACCTAAGAATGCCCTAGAAAAAATAGAGACTTTGCTTTCAGCTGTCAACTTCACAACAAAAGAAGCGAAACAATGTGGAGTTACTGTCGAGACCTTAGCTTATTATGTGAAAGCTGGTGAAATCGAACGATTAGGGCGAGGGTTATATCGCGGTATCCATGCGCCCTCGATGCAAAGCTTTCAGTGGGAAGATCTAGTTACTGCTGTTAGAAGCGTAGAAAATGGAGTGATTTGTCTTACTTCCGCTTTAGCACTTTATGAGTTAACAGATGAAATTCCCAGGCAACATTGGATAGCTATCAGCCACGGCACATCTCATCATGCACGCCCTATGGTAAAAATTATCCGCATGCGTAATCATTCACTAGGAAAAACAACAATTGATATTGATAGTACAGTCGTTTCTATTTTTGATAGAGAACGCACTATTCTTGATGCCTTTCGCTATTTAAGCAAAGAAACAGCATTAAAAGCATTAAAAACTGGTTTGGAGCAACCACGCGAAAAAAGAATTGATGTCAACAAACTCCGCTCGTATGCAAAAAAAATGAAAGTTATTATTGACCCTTATTTATTGGCGTTAACAATATGAATGAAGCAGCATTAAAGGCGAGATTAAAATTCATCGCCCAAGAAAAATTAAAAACGTTTAATGAAGTATGGAAACAACTTCTATTGGAACGTTTCTTAGCCAGGCTATCTCGCTCAACATATCGTGAGCAGTTTATTTTAAAGGGTGGGTTATTATTAGCTCAATACATGGACCTTGGACGAGAAACAACTGATATTGACTTTTCAATGACCAAAATGAAAAGCGATTTTTCAGTAATCCAACATGCACTTTGTGAAATAGTATCTGTTGATATTGATGACTCATTTCGTTTTGAATGGAATACCATGCAAATATTAACGCAACCTCATATGGAATATAGCGGTTTTCGTGCAACCTTACAGGCTTATTTTTCCAACATGAAAGATAAGATTCACATTGATATTGGTGTGGGGGATATGGTGATTCCAACTCCAAAAGATTATCCGCCTTTTCAATACAATGGTAAGCCTTTATTCGTGGGTGAAATTACTATGTTAGTTTATCCAGTAGAGTCTATTTTTTCAGAAAAATTGGAAACCATTATATCCAAAGGTCCTAATAATAGCCGGATGAAAGATTATCATGACGTCATGTTAATGATAAAAGAGCCTGGACTTTTAAACCCGGTCGCTCTTGCAGAAAAATTACAAGCTACGTTCAAACATAGAAATACCAAATTTACTATACCTATTAAGTTTGATAATACAGAGATAATCCAGCTGCAAAATTTATGGGGCAACCACTTACGAGGCTTAGGAGATGTTCGAAAAAGATTAGACTTACCTGATGAAATTAGTACTCTTTTGGCTGAAGTTAACAGCTGGCTAACTAATTTACAAAAAACAAGCGATGCTATGAAGGAAGCATAGGTGATCAATTAAAACCCTTTAAAACTGCTCAGGCCCTTATGGATGATTTACAATTAAATCATCACTGTTATATCTGAATCATAGATAGTGATATCTTGGGGCCCGACTGATCGTCATCGAGTATAATCAGTGGTCAACATTAAGCGTTGGCGCTTTTTCCTGATTTGTTTAGTGATAAGAACAAATCAGAGACGACTGATTATGAAAACCAACTTGGCCGGTTACATACGGAAAAATACGAATAGTTGAGAATGATTTGAGAAGTAGAAGTCAGTGTTATTTCAATAATCTAGGTATGTTTGCGCACCATTGGGGGGTTGTTAAAAAATCCATCAATGGTACCGAGAAGAGGACTCGAACCTCTTTGTAATGTATTGATTTTATTGAGTTAAAATAATATGGACTCGAAACTTACCCAATATCTTACCCAACGTTGTGTATGATACCCTATTTGAATGGTTACGAAAAGATAGGGAATTCCTATGAAATTTAGCTTGAAGAAGCACGCATTATTTAGTAGCTTGTTATAACTTTATAATATTTAGTTTACGAAATAAAAAATGGGTTACTTCCGACTATTACTTGCACTTATGGTTGCTGCATCTCATCTTCAAACATCAACATTTTATGGTGTAGACGAGGGTTCTATTTATTTTGTAGGCCCGATTGTTGCCGTAAATTTTTTTTTATTATATCAGGTTTCTATATGGCAATGGTAATTGGCAAGTATAGCACTTCCTGTTCATTTTTACTTAGCCGAGCAATGCGGTTATATCCTATTTATTGGATGACTATTGTAATGTGTATTATTGCATGTTTATTGCTCAATACATTCACAATTCCTCCCTTAATTAGTTTCTCTTTTATTTTGAATGGTGATCATTCTTTAGTAAGAATCGCTACATATTTTTTATCCAATATATCATTTGTCGGGATTGATGCAGGATTTTTTATATGCACAGGAGCAGATAACTTTTTTGGTATAACTTTAACCCACGCTCTCTCTTGCAAAGCAGGACAAACGCTTCTTTTTGGCCAAACTATTGTGCCTCCTGCGTGGACACTTTCAATGGAGATTTATTGTTATCTTATGGTGCCAATGTTGGCACGTGCTCGAGATAGAGAGATAGCAATATTAGCATTAGGTAGTTTTCTCGTAACTTTATTCATTGCAACACAGCATGATGCAAATCCTTGGTTCAGAAGCTTCTTTCCGGCAGAGCTTTATTTATTCTTAATCGGATTTTTATCGTACAGGCTCCGCTCTCACTTGATCTCCAAATTTTCTACCGTTTATTCAGTGATTTTTTTGTTATTAATGTTTTCTTACAGATATATTCCTATGCTAGATTGGAATGACGGTAATGGTTATAATATTGTCATTTATGGCTTATTTGCTGTGGCACTTCCTGCATTGTTCAAGCTGGGTGAAAATTTACCTTTCGAACGTAAATTTGGCGAGTTATCCTATCCGGTCTATATTTCTCATACTGTGGTTTTGTCAATTGTACAACAATTAAATCTTATCCATAATGTACCGATGCGAGTATGGATTATCATTAATCTTGTCATTATCGTTCTTGTTTCAACGGCTCTTTTTTTGTTAGCCAAACCCTTAGAGTACAGAAGAGGGCGTCTAAAAACTCAGCCAATGATTGATACCTCGTATATTAGCAATGACAGAACTATAGCTACAAGTTTGTAAAATTATAAAGTTGTGATTTTAATAGCTGGAATTATCTGAATTAATAGTTTCCTCGCTATTTTTATCAACATGTTATTTGTTATTCAAGCCATTTAGTTAAAGCGTTAAAGTGATGGTGTGCCTTGAAAGGTAAATCAGAAAAATATGTTATGACAGGAACTTCTGTATTAGCTAAAACAAACAAATTAGTGAATATATGTATTGTTCTGAATATAACGCCATGTACCAGTTTAGCAGATCACTAATCTTTCAAATTGAAGCAACTCTTTTTCATTATTAATGCTTTTATTGATAAAAATTGCCACTGTATGGGATAAAATTTTCCTTGTAACACGTCTTAAAAAGTGCAGCAATTTTTTTGCTTTAATTTCTTCGATTTTAAACCTATCTGTTAATTGAGCGATGACTGTTTCAACCAATCGACGAACTGAAATAAGCTGTTTTACAAATGATTTTGGTCGATTATCTTTCATATTAGAACGTAGAGGCGTTTGAAGTTCAACGCCTTTTTGTAGTAAATCTTCAGTTAATGAGGGACGAATGAGACCTTTATCTGCAATTAATAAGCCTTTTATTTCAACAGTTAGTTCTGGCAATACATCACGTTCATCAATATTAGCAGGGGTAACCGTATATTTTGTAATAATTCCAGAAAAGCTGATTAAGAGATGTCCTTTAAATCCATAATATTTCTCATCTTTAGCTGCACAATAACCATAATCAGCTTCACCTTGAAAATTTCTAGAAAACCCAGCTCGTTTAAAATGGCAAATTGGCATGGGGAAGCCATCAAATAAATGAATATTATCGTCAAAAGCAAACAAATCTTTTGCAATTTGTTCTTGAATTAACTCCTTTACTACCCATAAATTTGTCGCTTGTTTTACAAAAGTTTTCCGCGTACTTAATCCTGGAAACCAATTTTTCCAATGCGAAGTAAAATATTGCCAAATTGCCTTATCTTCATGAAAACCGATAAATTCACCAACAATTTCCATCATAATGACTTCGGAATCAAATAATTTGGCTTCTGGACCACGTTTTCTTAAAGGCATTTTTACATAATATTCGTCTATTAAACAAAACACATGAATGATAAAATCTTCCACAGACATCAATAACTCCTTATTGTTTGTTTTTAGCAAACTAAACTTTAAGGGTTCTTTGATGTCTTATCAACTCTAAATTAAAACTGGTACATGGCGTGAATATATAGGAGCGATTTTATTGAGACTTCCAAGTATTACTGAATATATCCCAAGAATTATTGTTACTATTATGGTGGGGTTAGCTATCGCATTGTTATTTCTTCCTCCGTCTATTTACCTGGCGAATGGAGTTGCGTTAACTGCTGTTGCTAACGAATCGTTGAGTTATCGTTATTTTTATAGTTTGAGATTATTACAAGGAGAAGTGAGTGGTATTGTATTGCCTCAGGGGCAGGCTTTAACTATTCTCCACCATGGATTTAATCTTTTACTAACTTATGTATTGCATCTCCCACTCACAGATACCTGGAGTCGAATGGAGATTTTCGGATATCTCTCCTTATTTTCAGTTTCGTTGTTAAGTAGTGGAATACTCCTTTGGATTGGTGTATCAAAAAAAATTGAATGGCATCTCAAGATATTGCTGATTATCGGGTTTATTTCATTTTGCTATGCATCTCGAAGTGGTTTAAGCGCTTTTGCCACACCAGACTACTATTCATTTGAATCTTTGCTCACGATGAGTTCATTGTGTTTGTTTATATACACAAAAAATATGCATTCAAAAAACATCTCTTCTTCTTTAATATTATTTCTCAGTATGTTTTCGGCACTGTTAATAGCGATGAAAGCATCTCTGCTATTTACCGCAATATTTCCCCTGTTGGGTATTAATACCAGACTAAAACAACAGTCTATCGCAGAATCTTTAAAATTATTAGCACAATTTTTCCTGTGGTTCCTTGTGTGGATCGGACTTTTTCTGTGTTTTTTTTATTGTTTTAATTTTGGTAATATGTTTTCTTCTTTTTCGACCCGGGGGCGATTCCTTGCTAATCCAGGAAGTGAGCCTAATTTTTGGCAAAATTTATTCGGTTTTCTTTATGGCAGTGTGAACCCAAGTACAGGTTATGGTTATGCTTGGGTAATTGTTTCGGTTAGTTTAATAATACAGTGTTTTGTATTCACCACGGCCATTATGAGGCATCAAGTACAAACCTGCATAATTACTGCAGTACTTATTAGCTCTAGTTTAGTATATTTGTTTTTTTTATATCATCGTCCCGCGGGTACTACCCTGTGGGAGTTTAGTCTATATTTAACCGCATCTGCATGTATAGCTCTTATCCTGAATCCCCACTTAAAGAAGACAATCTGGAGCTTTAGTCTACTATTGATGTTGATGGTATGTGTTTCTTTTATGATTAATTTCTCTGCTATTTTGGATATTAATCGATTCAAACAGTCGAGCTTAGCAATAAAAGAAATCCACACTTTTGTTTCATCTCAACCAAAAATGGTTGCAGTAATTCCAAATAATGATAACACAACGGGTACTGTAGAAGAGGGCTTGATGAAAGGAGCCAGTGATTTTCCTACATGGAATATTACAACAGGACAAAAATTACTGGATCAAATTGCTCCTGGGTTAATATTTTCGCATGATGGCTCATTAGTTACTCGTGATAAAGGTATATTATGGATTGAGGTGCCAGGTCAATCTGTGCCCACAAATATTGCCAATGCGATTGCAAAAAGAGAATTACATTATCCTTCACTTTGTCGTAGATGGCATGTAGAAACATGGCAGTGGCGCATACGAGAAGTTATTGTATGTAAAAGTCATGAAAATTAAAAATATTATTTTTTTGAGTTTGAGTTGCTCCAAGCTAACTTCAGACCACCTGATCCCGATGAATTTAAGTTGCCCCTAATTTATAAATTAACCGCAAACTTGTCCCCGGAAAAATCGTATTTGTTTCATTCATCTCCTCACAAAGATGCTGCAAAGCTTTGTCCGA
>JAKFUY010000058.1 GCA_021732495.1 Legionellales bacterium
ATCTCTTGCCAAAACTTTGTCAATAATCGCCTGCTTTGCTTCTGCTGATAATTTATGCATTTGTCACCTCTAATTGCCCCCTATGGGTTTTTCAATCAGAGGCGACATCTATGCTGACATAGGGGGGATGAAATCATTATCATTGGCATATTGCTGCTGTCTTTTGTAATCATGATGCAGAGAGTAAGCGCGTAGTTTATGTAAAGCTTCGAGCATTACTCCTTTGCGGTTATCCGAATTAATGACGCTATTTCGCACAGAATCATATGCCTTTATCTGTTCTAAAGACATGTTGATAGGGTATTCGTGAAAATGTTTGGGAGGTAACCCACGAAGCTTCTCATGCTTCATGCGGCGCAACATAAAAGCAGGAGCTTCACTAGATGATTGAGTTAATCCATTTTGAAGTCCGACGATGATACTTTGACGCGCGTCATCATCAACATCGAGCATCGCTTTTTCATATTTGTTACTAAAGTCTTTGATAGAGCCGAGCATACCTGGCTGAAGTACATCACTAATTGCCCACAAATCACAAAGTCTATTTTCAACGGGTGTACCAGTCATGCCTATCCAGAAATCGCAATTTAAACTACAAGCGGCTGTATAATTTTGAATGCCAGGATTTTTTAATTTTTGCATCTCGTCGAATATGACAGCGGTGAAACTGACAACACCAAAACTTGTTTGGTAACGAGTCAGCGTATCATACGTAGTAAGAACCAATCCTGCATTCTGTAACTTAGTTGTGTTGAGTGCTTGTCCAGATCGCAGTGTCTTCAATCCTGATCCATAAACACCTTCAAGATGACCAAGATCGCGCATTAGATGGCGCTCTATCTCTGCTTCCCAGTTTTTAAGTAATCCAGTGGGAGCAATTATCAACAATGGTTTTTCAGGCAGTTCACCATTCTCAATACCTTCACGTAACCAAGAAAAAAACATGAGAGATTGAAAGGTCTTACCTAACCCCATATCGTCCGCTAGCAATACTCCACGAGAACCGGTTCTATAGTGTTCACACAACCAATTAAAGGCCTCCTCCTGGTGTTCTTTTGGCGTTGTCCGCACTGAATTAGGAATTCCCTGTGTTGACGGTAACTGGGTTCTTCGTTCGCGGTGAACGGAAAATTCCACGTTCTCCAGATTTTCTTTAACTAACATAACTGGAGTTTGTGTAATTCTTGACTCACTTATACTGCTTACATTGACGTTATCTGTGACCCCGGACTTAACAGGTTTCCTTGGAATCAACTTAGCAATGGCAGCACGGGTAGAATTGTTTACAGGAATTAAGATATCTTCATGCTCAATAAATAAAAGGCCTGATTTTTGTGCATCTTCTACTTTGCTCAGCAGTTCTTGAGTTTCTTTTTGCGAAGCTAATTGAATTTTTTGTCCACCAATATCAACTCCTTTAGGGAGATCAGGGGATTTACCATCTATCCAATCACTGGGGGGGATTTGTACCCAAGGTATAACTTTGGTATTCCATTCGCCGATACCTACAACTCTATCAGAAAAAATTTGGTCAAGATCGGATTCGTCTATGAGGCCATCCAAGCTTTCGGCAATAGCTCCTTTGGGATTCTTAAGAAAATTTAATCTTTCTTCAGGGCTGGCATGCTGTATTTTATGAATCACCGATAATGCTTTATTCAATTGATCATTGATGATTAGGTATTTACCAACTCCCAAGCTGTAATAAGGCAGCAATTGGGTGCTTTTGCTAAAATTATCTGCATATTTTACCTGTTCGCTGGGAGGTAGAATATTCTCATATACTGATGAATCACCATTCTGGCTTTCGCGCCTTTTAAGCAATACAGGGCGTATTTTAAAGCTATAGTCTTCAGGAACCGCTTCTATTCTAAAAGCATTGGCGTAATGCAGTTTGAGATTGGCTATACTTGTATTTTCTGAGAATTTGCTTCTTTCTTCATCTGGTAAAAGCTTTTTAAGCGATTTAAATTCTTCAAGGATTTTTAAACGAGAGTGCATTGTCTCGCTGTTTTCAATAGACTCCTGAATTATGTCAAGACTTTCGGCCATTTTCCAAGCATGCCATGGTAATAGATATTTTTTGGCCCCAACCAAAATAAACATACCCCGACGTTCGCTTTGTATAATCGGTCTACCGTTATCGTTAATCCAGTTATAGTTTAATTTGTAATTGTCACCAGATAGTAATCCCTGACTTTCTAAGTGGAGACCGCCATTGAAAAGTGGTGGTAACTCAAGCAAGTGCCGAAGATAGTCCTCTTGCCCCTCAAATTGATCCATCAATACACTAACAGGCAGTTCAACGTTATTTGTAGCGAGATACTTGTTTTCTTCAACAATAATATTAAGTAACCAATCTGCGCCAGGATGATTTGAATCAACCCATTCACTAACTGGAAAAATAGTATTTTCACGATTCAGTTGAAATGATACATACCATGTATTTTCACGATTAATTTCTTGGCATTTCAGCTCATAATTAGCTGTCTTTTTACGCTTAAATCTTGAAATCACGGTGTTGTATCCTTATTCCTGTTTGATCATAAATAAATGAAGATAATTTGGTTTGCCAAGAGTACGTTTCACTGCTTAGATGGCTAATTCCATCGTGCTTATAATTTGAAACAATTTTCATTGAAGTGGCATTAAGCTCAGCGCCATTATATTTTTCTTTGTATAGATGGGGGCATAATTCATTATCATCTACTCGCCAAGCTCGGCACTTGCCATCATGACTCCATTCAACTAATACTAAATTCTGTATTCTGATGATTAAAACGCTCTGATCTGGCTCAGCTCCTTTTACAAGCTCTCCAAACGATACTGCATTACCAAAGCTTTGCTTTGCATAAGACTTTACATCAGCGCCTAATGCAACCCATACGCCATCTAGCAAACCTTGGTCATGATAAGCCTTCCAGAAAGCTTTTCTATATTCCCATTGATGGTCTAATGCCCATTGATCAATGATTGCAAAAAACTGCTCTAGACTTTCCTTAATTAACCATTTGAACATCACTTGTAAAAATGGCTCTTGAACTCCACGCCAACCGCTTGAACGATGAATTGGTAAGCGCGGATCATTGAATTGGATTAACAGCTTATCTTGTACAGCTTTTCTAATTTCTTCATCAACCATAGAAGAGTCTTTGACCCATGGGGATAACATTGCTTCAATTAATTCAGATCGTCGAGACGAGAAACGCAATTTTTCATGGGAAAAATGATATTGAATAACTGCTATTAACAGTTCTTTATTTGGTGAGTTGGTTAGCTGTTTAAGAAGCTCCTCTCCAACCGCATCCGCATATCCAGCATTATTCAATTCACCTGTAAGACCAATTACATCAATAAATTGATCCCAGTTATTTCCTGCATCATGGATAAATGCTTTTGCTGACCTTTCAATGGGAAATTGGTCTGAAAATAACTTAAACTTTTCATGTCGCATTTTCCAAAGTGATAGACGCTGACTCAGTAGCGGATGGGCTAATGCTGCTTGTATTGTTTCACCTAATTGTTTAAAGGCAGTGGTGTGGTTTTTCCGATATCCAAAATCTCGGAGATAAACATGAATAAGTTTTCTCCAATTACTAGGTTGGTGATTTAGCTGCATCCAGTTTAAGTAGCGATTTAGAAATATAGCATTACTTCCTAGTGGTGCGTTTTCATCATCTTTATTCCAGAGAACATAGGCTGCCATTCTCCAGTCTTTGTGGCTAACATCTTCCCAATGGTTGATTTCCAACGCACGAATAAACCGCGAGTAGGTTTCTTCAATCTCAAAATGAGAGGGGATACTTGTTATATCTGCAAACATTGTTTCTATACGATTTGCTGTTTTTATTGTTTGAGGTGAGGATAATAAAGCACCAGACAACTTCATTTGAATATTAATTTGTTTAATCCGCTCTTTGGTGAGCGTCGGGCAATTATCCAACAACATTTTTTAATCTCTTGATATCTTTTGGTGTTGGCGAGCGCATGATAAATCTAAGTTCAATACGTCTATTCAAATCAAAATTATTAGGATCGATTGGCCTTCTAGCTTCATAACCACTTACATTGAGAATAGGAATACCATTAATATTTTTCAGACCTTCGTTAAGAAATGGTTTTGCCGCGGTAAGTTCTCTAAAAACAGAAATTGCTCTTTGGGCGGATAACAACCAATTATGATCTGATGATCCTGTTGAATCGGTATGGCCTTCAATAAATACCGCATCCAAGCCATTTTTACTTGTAAGATGTAGCTTTTTACAAGCAGACTGATGTTTGTTATCCGCAACTGACATACAAGGTAAATAGGTTTCTAGAACGTTGGCTAATGTATTTAGTGCTTCCTTACCTTTAGCATTAACTTTGTATTGATCTACTCCAAATAAAATACTTTCAGGAAGCCGTAATACACCTTGCTCAGTATCTATCGTTACAGGTACTCCTGCTTGTTTCAATGAATGTTCAATTTCTTTAAGAATTTTATCTCTTGATTCATTGATCTCAGTAACTGACTTAGTAACTTTTTGGAAATCATTTGCAATGATCATTAACAGTATAATGAAGATGAAAATAATCCCAACCAGCATGTCGGTAAACGATGCAAAATAGCTTTCATCATGCGATTCTAGTGTCTGCATCTACATACTCCATATTTTCTTGAGAATGAATCGCCGATTGAGCATTTTCTCTTTCTTCTTGAAGCTCTTTCACTGCGCCACTCAGCCGATTCAGTGCATTACTAAAACTACCATCAAGCGAGGTCACAAACTCTTTAACGCTTACCTGAAATTCTTCACTTCCTTTTGCTAGTTGACCAAATGCCTGACCAAGATCTTCGTCTACTTTGTTAAATCGCCCCTCATATTGTTGCCATAGTGCCGGAATAGACTCAGTGAATTTCTGTAAATCAACCAGCATAGTGTTTAAATGCTGTTGGCTGCCCTGTATCCGAGTTTCAGTTTCTTGGATGGCTTGAAACACTTTGGTAAATCCTACGGAGGTTTCTGTCAAAGGCTGAATAGCGTTATTCATGTGACCTGAAGCACGATCTAAGACGGCAGCGGTACCGGATATGCCATCGATGACCACCTCAAATGTCTTCATTTTTTGATCAAATCTATTACCTGCACTATCGATTGATTCGGCAGAGCGTTTGAATCCATCGGCAGCAAATCCAATGGTATTTCCAGCAGTGCTGAGCTTTTCAGAGCTTTCATCAACTTTTCTAAGCGATTGATTTAGGCTTGCAAGCAACTCTTGCATTGGCGCAAGATTAGTAGATATGTCGTTAACTGTTCCAGCTAGATTTGACATGCTTTGATGGCTTACATCTGCTGCGCCACTAATACTCCCACTTGCTTGTTGAATGCTACCTGCAATATGTTCAAGTGAGGCAAGCGATTCACCAAACTTTCCAATGCCCTGTTGAACAGGCGCGAACGTTGTAACAAATGATTCAAGCATAGAAATTAAGCGATCACTTGAGTCCATAGTTTTCGATCCAAATGATTCACCGATTACTTTCATGTTACCAACCAAGATGTCTAGTGAACTTTTTAACGTTGTCATGCTTTCAACAAGCCCCTGCATTTCATCCCCTGAGCTCTTGCGAAGTTGCGCCAGAAATTCTTGTAAAACATTTTCCAACGCATTTTCATTGCTCCCTGAGAATTTTTGGGCAAGGGCGCGAATTTCATTTGCTAATGGCTCCAGAGCATTGGCAACACTGGCAGGCAATTGATTACTTAATACATTACCGATGCCTTCAGCAATATTATTCGCCATGCTATTTAACGCTATAGTGTGTTCTTGTTGTTGCTGGTAGCTCTCAAAAAGAAGTTTCTCGGCAGGTTTATATTCTGTATATTGTTCAAGCAAACGGCAGAACTTATTGAGCGTTACTTGAAACGCTTTGATTCTTTTCTTTTGAAGTACCGACACAAGAAGGCTGCTAACTATCCCAAAAATTGAACTAATAAACTTCACGGAAGCAACTGCTAATAAATCTTGTAATGCCTTTTGCCCAGCACCATGCGTCAATCCTGCCTGAGCAACATGTAGTGCAGCAGCAAGTCCTATAAAGGTAAATGCTAGGCCAAGGCCAATTAAATAATTGGGGTATGCTAAAAATTGAGGGAGATTTAATCGAGCTCCTAAAACGGAATCACGATTGAAATAATAAGCAGGGCGATGAGATAAATAAATTTTTTTAGTTTTTAGGTTTTTGTCATGACTGATAGTGTCGTAAAACACACTGTCAACAAATCCTTCCCAAACATGAGTTAAGTTTTTAATCCCAGTGATTTGCTCTTTGATTGTTTCGAATTGACTATAAAACTTTTCAAACGGATTGTCTTTTCCTAGTTGCTTAAGGATATTGGATGCTTTCTTCAGATCATTATTAACCCGTCTAATACCAATTATCGCTTGATAAGTCGGTATTAATGCAACAACTACAATGATCGACACGAATATCCATATAGTCGAACCCTGTGTCAGGGTATTACATATTTGATCTAATGACATCTGCACATTTCTTCCTCAGCATTAATAATGATTCAAATTTTAGACAATACTAGTCCTCGCAGAGGTTTTCTGCTTTAAACAAGTCCGTGTCGTTGTTATTATTATTGATGGGTACAAATTCAGAGATTTTTTGATACTTATAATCCGTGGATTGATAAGTATCTCGCGCATATTTTATATGAATGGGTAAAAAATATCCAGTGCAATTAGCGGGTTAATTAAGACACTTTAATAATTATTTTTACACCAATAGATTTTATTATGATCAATCAGGGCTGAATTATTAAAACTCATCTTCGTCTTCATCCTCATCCTCATGGGGATTGAAGTAATTTTCGATCAGCGCCTCTAGCTTCACTAATGTCATTCTTGAGGCTGTTTCACCGTAATTTGCCTTGTCATATGTGTGAGTTATTAAGGCCATTAATATATAGGTCCACCAGGGAGCCTCACAAAAATATAAGAGAAGAGCACCAATAATTCCCATTATAAATGTGCTGACTGAGGGAGGATGGGTAAGTTTTAGAATAGTAATATCTCTAACTATTTGTTTAACATAGTCATCATATTTTTCTTGAGTGATTTTCATAAATTATACTTCCTCAGTTGAGGTGATCTAACATTAGTTAAGGTATCTCCTTATTTGATACTCATAGTCCGTGGCCATATAATCATCAAGCGCATATTCTATATTAATGCGCAAAAAACATCCAGCTCTAATTAAATTAGGTGAAAATATACGGGAACTTCGTAAGTCGAGAGGGTTCTCGCAAGAAAGCTTTGCCGATGAAGCTGGCTTAGACCGTACCTATATGGGTGGTATTGAAAGGGGCGAAAGAAATATCGCCACAATAAATTTAATACGTATTGCATTGGCGTTAGATGTTGAGGTTGGGGAGTTGTTTCCTTCTATAAAAACCTTAAAAACGACAGAATCGTAGTTCAAAAGCTAAGAGGTTTTTTCCTTATTTAATCGTGTTTCTATTTGCGCTCTTCCATCAGAATATACCGCTCCAAATTGATCAAATATGTCTAAATATTTTGATGCTGAAGGTGATAACCCTTTCGTCATATTAATTATGCTAGTGTGTTGCTCAGATAAATCTTTCCAATGCCAAATAGGCTCATAATGAAAAATACGATTGCGTAAAAATCTGATACGGTTTAATTCACGTGATAAAAAGGTGCGAGTCCTTTGTCCTTTTGAAAGAAAGGGGAATGTTGGCTTAAGCAGCTTTGGCCATAAAACTTGTCCATGTTCATATCGAACATCAAATAGTGAAGTCCAGAAGCCACACGACAGTTTGGCAACTATATGGCAAGCTTCAAGTTTCTTGTTTTCTTTACGTAAATCATCCTTAGCCTGTTCAACTTGTTTTTTCTCTCTTACATGCAAAAAAGGTAATTCAAACCAATGTTCTGTGTCAAAATTATTGCTAAGTGCTTGATGCAAAGAGTTTCGTAAAGTGATTTCTAATATCTGTAACGCAGGGTACAGTGCTTGGCTTAATTCAATGTTCCATGAATAGGCAATCAATGCATGTGTCTTGCTGCTATTACACTTAGCGTGATTAAGATAACCATCCAATCTTTCTTCAGAAAAGATGATTGATAGCTCATCAAAAAAAATATGATTTGGATCTTGCATGCGATTTGTCCTATAATATACATACTGTCCCTGGGCAACTCCTCTCCTTATCCAATAGGTAGGTGATGAATCCGGGGTTTTTCTTTTTTAGTACTCTATTTTTAATATCCTACATAACATCTACTAGCTGGCTTAAAATCCTTTTCCATTCTGCAAGTTGACGGGCTGTCTCTCTAACTTTTGCACAACGAGCACCGTGCTTATAACTGTTCATTCGACTGATGGCTTTTCCTTCAGGAGTCTTTACCCCGGCAGACTTCCACGGTTGCCATTTCTGGATCAGCTGTGATTGACGAAGTCGTCGTTCTGGTGTCCATCCATTGCTCATTTTTAACCTCCAATAATTCGTTTGCAACTTTTTCAGAATTTTCAAAATTTTTAGGATTGGATTTTACCTCATTATTCACTTGTTGCGTGATAGCATTGTTCTGTTGCTTTATAAATGTTGCTCTACGTGGGTTTTTTAATTCCATCAGTGCTAATAAAGTTTTTCTTGATTGATTTTGTGCTCGAAACGCTATATTTGAATATGTCTCAATTTGATTTATCATTCCACAGTCAGCTAGCTGACCTAGGGCATCATAAAATACATAATCAAGGGCTTTTGCGTGAGTATATAGCATCTGCTCGATCTCTTTAGTGCTACCGTCAGTAATTTTTTTGGCACCATCAATGTACCCCTGCATTACTGTGGGTACATCAAGTAAATTCCCGTGTCCATGTAGCTTATCAATTGCCAAAGCCGCTTTTGCAAAGCAATTAACCTGAATTTTAGATCTGTTCTCTGCTTGTTTTGCTTTGTCAGCTTCAAGTTTTTTATTCATTTCAACCTCCATGTATGTCACGCAGTAGCTTGCTGAGTCAGCATGATTACGGCATAAGCTCGATTAATCATGATTTTTATACTCAATATTATTGGCCAAGAATGCCACTTTACCCACATTTTTTTTCATCACAATAATTTTGCTCATGCTAAGTCGCTTTTGGAAATTTAATTGATTGACGGGAATGAACCCACCTTCCTGACAAAACATACGGTATTGTGAATAGAGACGTTTAATTGGCTCATAATGCGTGAGGTGAGGGCTATATCCCTCTTCTTCGAGAATGAGTTTTACGCTATCTGATTCCTTTTCATATTGTTCACGAGCAAGCTTTACTGTTTCACAGTCAGTAAAATGCTTTTGCTCTAACAATCGTTCAAGGCCTTGAAGCACCCAATTAAATACGCCGGATAATTCACTTTTAATAATTTTTTGAGCCAATTGTTTGTCTTGTTCTGCTTCTGGGATTGTTACTTGGAAGGGGATAATTAAAAAACGTCTAAAGTAAGCTTCTGTATGTTCTACATCTTTGGGCAGCTCATTACAATTAAATATGAGCTTGGCGTATTGTGTCAGTGTAAAGGGTCTGCCATATGGTAAACGTGCTTCCACCGGTTCGCCACTGACTAATTGTTTAAATATTGAGGATATGAGTTTGCCATTTATTTCACTCGCATAATTCACTAATTTATTAGCAATCATAGCTCTATAATATCCATTTTCATTAGTCAGGCTTTGTAAGGAGAACTCCGAGGTGTTTTGCTCTCCTAAAAGGCTTCTAACAATTTCGTAAAATACCGATTTACCATTGGCACCTGAACCATATAGCAATATAGTTTTCTCTAATTTCAGAGTACTTGTATGGATAAAGATATATCCCAAGTATTCAGCCAAGATATCTTGTAGTTTTTTTTCAGGTAACACCTTATCCAGATAGGTTGAAAATAATAGGGCTTTGGCCTCTGGATCATATTCAAAGGGTAATTGATACGTCATGAAGTCACTGCGATTAAATGCATTTAATTTATTACCTTCAGGAGTGACTTCAAAAGTTCCATTCTTTAGGTTGATATTTATTACATTTATAGGTTGCTCTGGCTTTGGTAAATTAGCTGCTGCCATAAATTGCTTGTAAAGCTGATCTTTAAAATTGAAGTGCTGGGCATCGACATTGCAAATTCCCATTCTCTCAGCCGCATCACCTAAGAAGGTCTTCAACTCTTCCGCTTCAAGCAGACCCCAATACTCGCCATTAAAAAGATAAATAAAGTCATATTGTTTGCAAATTCCCCAGTTATTATCTTTGGCTAGTTCTAAAATTTGATCAATAACAATAACTTGAATATGCCTGTTTTTAAGTTTTTCATTATCTGGAAGGTTTGCTAACTCCCTGAAATTGACCTGAGAAATTTTGCTAATTAATTGTCCTAGAATCTCCGAGTGACGTGTTGATGGGGTTATTGTTTTGGATGTTAGTTGCTGCTGAACTATTCCTAATGCACTAGATCTATCCAAGCCTTTTTTAATTAATAGTGAAAATAGATCGTTAACATCTGTTGGTGGCTTAGGCTGTAACTCTGCTAATTGCTTTTCTGATAAGCCTAATACACTAAAGTCAGGTAATAAATACCCAATATTTCTTACGCTATTACACGATTTTTTAGCGGCTTTTAGTCCAGCATGGCGCAACTGTGGATCATCATGCCAGCGGTCATCATCTGCGATAATAAGTAGCTTAGTGTTAGGGTATTTTTTACGAAGAATTTTAGTGATATTTACCAAGTTATTACAGTTAAAAGTTGCGACTGTTGGGTATCCAGTTGCTTCATAGGCTGTAAAGGCAGTAGAGGCCCCCTCTACGATAAAAATAGTGTCCTTATCGTGGGTGATGTCTCCAATAAGATAATAAGCACCATTGCGCTGGCCTCCTGTTAAGGGGCGCTTCTGATATTTATTTTCTTTTTTATCGAAGTAGATACGCTCGAGATTTACTAGTTTGTCGTTTTCGTTAAAACAGGGTACAAGTAAAGTTCCGTGGTAACATTCTGCTTTTTTTGTGTTTTCATCTTCATGATTGATTACTCTTAATCCATGATTTTTGACACCTTTTAAATGTAAATAACCATGCTCATCGGCTTGGGCTTCACTAGCTGCCGAAAATACAGCATTGGCCAATATTGCAATCTCCGCCTGTTTTTTTTGAGATTCACCTTCATTTTTTTGTTTTTCATCAGCTAATCGTTTTTTATGAGCTTGCCATTCGTAATGGGAAACATCTTGTCTTTGTTTAGAGCAAAAATCATCTTCGACGCCACAATGCCAGCATTTAAAATACCCTGACGGGATTCCATCAGAATAAAATTTATACCTAGCATCGGTTGGGCTACCATGTGGACACTTAAAATAATGAAAGATGCTTTGATCACCATTAATTTCTCCATCCAATGGATGACCATTGGATGCAAGAAAAGCTAGAAACAATTGTTCGGCAGCTAGAGTGGAGGCCATCATGAATGACCTCCGTTCATGCAAATTTGTTCAGTCAATGATCTAATTACAGAAACCAGACTATTATTTGACTTAATTAGCTCAATATTATCTTTGCGTCTCGCGTAATTTTGTTTAAGATCGCGGAGGTAAGATTGATTTGGATAATCTTTTTCACTGGCCATCGTTAGTGGCGATGGCCTTTCATTTAATTTATTCATTATTTAGGTTCCTGTTTTGTATTTGAGCGCTCTTGAAGCCAACGTTGGACATCTTCACTACGCCACGCGATACTGTTTGCTCCCAATCTTATTCGTTTAGGGAAGTCACCGCTCTTTTCCCAACGATCTAGTGATGAACGCGAAAGATTGAATTGTTTTTTTAAATCTTCATAACGATACACTGGGGGTATATTTTCATAAGTCATTGTTATACATCCTCTGTTAAGTTGGTTATCAATGTTGCACCATTCGGTACTAAGTAATTACAAAGCCGAATGAAAACCGAATACAATAGTTAGGTTGCAATAAAACGAATATTTTTTTGCAAAAATTTTTATTTAAAATCAATAAATTAGCTCATCCATGGAATAATGGACTTTAAAAAATTTATTCGCCCATGAACCGAATAAGGGCGAATAAGGCGAATTTATTTATTTTTACTATTACTCGTTCTTCTCATTTCACGATCATTGGTTAAACATGAGTTCAAAGAAGGAATAGTTTTATTTGATTTTTGATAAAGAGGCGTAAGCTTATTACGAAGAGTTTTTATAATCGGGCCTCTATTGATAATTTTATTAGGGTATTTCTGCTTCAACTCCTTTTCACAGCGGTCTGTCATTTCTTTCAGTCTTTGTTTACGTTCAGTGGCCGTTTCATTTGGTATTGTTTTTAATAAAAGTGCAATTTCTTGTATAGTTAGTTCAATGCCGTTATACATATCCTCATTTGTTGCTTGCGCCATTTGAGTTGCGCAAAAAATCAACGCATCTATGTCTTCTAAAAGATATAAAGTGTCTTTTAGTTGAAAATTATTTGAAGCTTTTTTGTTCCCATTTTCTTCTATTTGTACGCAAGATTTTACATACCGCTGCAAATGAAATTTGGTTTCTATATCCGTGAGTTGGACACTAAGCATTCTTATACAATGGTCATTGTCTTTAATATGGACAATATTTCCACCAAATAAAGTATCAATATTGTTCTGCATTAAGCGTTCTAAACCCTTATAGCGTTTAATGTATGACGGATTTCCGCAATTCGATTCTCGGAAGTACTCTAAGCTTTGTTTTGATAATCTTCTCATTTGAGAATCATTAATTATCGATTCTTCTGAAACCTGTAAATAAATAGCTATCTTGGCTTCTTGAGCTTTAGTCTTTAGTAATGATTCAGGATGCCCATTTTGAGTGATTCGTTTTATAACTTCATAATAAGTAAGAGTTATAGGTTCAAAAGGACAGTAATTTCTTGCATGAAAAATGATTTCCTTATCTGTTGAGGCGTTATAGTCTAATTGCTCTTCGTAGTAATCAGGAATGAGCTCGGAATTCTTAAATTGATCTCCTTTTAACCGAGGTAACCTACAAATTTCTATAGGTAATCTTTCTTCACGAATCATAAGTGATAATATCTTATCGACGTTTACTTCCATTTTGTGGCTTTTGCCTAAATTGGGAATATAATAATGATTTAATAGTGTCCAATCGTGAAATAGTGTCATGCAAAATTGGAAGTAAAAATATTCTTGAGTAAAAAAAGGTGGTGTTATTTTTAAGAGCAGAATATAGTTAAGCAGTTCGGTCGTACTTCTCCATGGGTTTATTAACTTGATTAGATACGTATTATTGTCCGATTGTGTATCTATACCAAAAATACACACAATTTCGTCAAATGGTACAATTTTTCGATCGAGCAACATTTCTACAATGACGGCATTTTTCTTCGAGTATATTTTTTTCCAATCAAATATGTTACTCATACAACTGTTCCTCAGATAACCTCAATAATAAATTGCCGAGCCAAAAGAGTGAGGTGCTCCGATTCAGTTGACTAACCTAGACTCTGCAAACTGTTTAAGTAGCTGTTTTCAATGCGTCTATATTGATAGCTATTTCACCATTACATGTGATTTCTTTTAACTTTTGTGCCCATGTTTCAAGAGCAAGTCGCTTTTCATTGTCATAACTGTGACGGTCATAGATCGCAGTAATGCTATTGTTCTCTGAATGATTTAGTATCTTACTTACAACTAATCGTGAGATGCCCAGTGAGGTCATCAGGGAAGAAGCCGACCTTCGGCAATCATGTGGAGTCCATGGTTTAACACCATCAAATGTGCTACGTCGAACTGCGTGATCAATAGATGTACCAGCGAGATGGGGAGGATGACTTACTAGGGATAGGATTAATTCTAGCTCCTCGAAATTTGCTAATTTATAAGTGTCGCTAAATTTTGACTTTAATTCATCAAAATAGCTCTTTTTTCTGGCAGTTATCTCAATTTTATTAACTATTTTCTTTTCTTGATCAGCATAAAAAAGGTCATTATCAAATAAAATTAAAGTATTTTTATCTTTAAATAATGGTTTCATTTTTTCAAACGGAGATTTACTGGGATCATTTAGCATTTTTAAATAACCATATTCCATATGGCTGTTTTTTATTTTCGCTGGAAAAAGAAACCGAGAATTGCCACTTAATTTTTTTACTTTGTCTAATAATTCTAGAGCTAATGAAGACAATGGAACTCGGTGAGTACAATTATTTTTTGCTTTATGGGCAGGTATAGTCCAGAAATTATTAGACAAGTCCATTTCATGCCATTCTGCACCAATAATTTCTCCTTTTCTCTGTGCCAAAGTGAGCTGTAGCTTTATAATCAATTTAGTTTGTTCTGACATATGAATAACATGTAAGGGATTATCTTGATTAGTATTTTGATCCAGTGCACGCCATAAGATATTAATCTCTTCTAGAGATAATACTCGGTCCCTGCGATTTTCTGAGGCAACAGCTTTGACTGCCGCACAAGGGCTGGAAGTAATAATGTCTCTTTCTATACCAAAATTAAACATACGGCGAATACATGCCAGCCCTCTATTTGCCGCTATTGGGGCTCCACGTTCTTTAATACGATCAAGTAATAAAATAACATCACGACGGGTGATTGCATCAGCTTTTAATTTTCCCCAATAAGGCACTACATTCTTATGTAGAAATCTCTCATCTTCTTTCCATGACCGTTTGCGAGGTTTGGCCCAGACTTCCAAGTACTCTTCGATTAACCCATTAATAGTAGAAGAGTCCCGTTCTGCAATTTTTTCTTTTTTTTGTTCAAGAGCAGGGTCTTTGCCACCCTCCAGTAATTTTAAAGCTTTTCTATGTAGTTTGTGTGCATCACCAAGTGAGCAATTAGGATACTTGCCTAAAGTCATACGTCTTTTACGTCCGCCAAAATGGTAGATGTAAATAAAGCTTTTTTCTCCTGAAGGAAAAATTGTTAGACCAAATCCATCTCCGCTTTTTTCACGTAAGTCACGAGGTTTGGTTTGTCCTTCTTGTGGCTTCATTGCATCAACTTCTCTAACAGTCCACTTCATATTTCAACCTTATAATTTTAAAAGTGATGAAAGTGACAAGTGTGACACTCGCAAAAACTTTTATTTTTTGCAAGCATACCTATAAGAGTAGGTAATTGGAATAGAATTTATTAAAACATTCCTCTAAACGTTCCTGTTGATTGCTGGCAATGGGTGATGCATAATGAGTCGTCATGGCTAACCAAATATGGGTTAGATTCAGAAAGAGAAAGGATCGGCCTGGATATGCTGGTGAACGTTGAATGACCATGAATCCTCATGAAGATAGTATATGGTTCGATTCGTAATCAATAGGTCCGCAGTTCGATTCCGCGCAACGGCATCATACATAGAAGAGTTGTAAAGTGTTTAAGAAAATCGAATTCTGATGAAATATATATGATCTTGCATAGGTAATGTATTTGTTTAGTTTATTCAAATTATCTTATGCCTGACCTACGAATATACTCCTACAATGTTAAACGTTGTAGGAGGAGCTGATCCGCCTTCGGTTATAAAATTCCTCACTTTCACTTTTTATAAGTAAAAGTAGGGGGGGGCGCAGGCGGCTTGTTTTCAGGAGCAAATAAACTTATCCCAGTGTTGGGGCGACTACGTTTTTCACTAGATCCGGATTCAGATAAAGAGGCTGCCAGCAACAATGCATCGAGACCAGAATTATCTTGTTTAGATTGCGCAGGCCTCTTTTTTGATTCTGCAGGCCTTCCTGAATTTGAAGCCTGAGCCTGATGTTGAGCTATTTTATCTAAAATCGCCCTACCAGTTTGAGTGGTTTGAAGAACATATCCAGCTTGTTTAACAGCAAAAGTCCCAGCATACGCAGGTAATGGTTTATTTAAAGCTGTGGTGTCAATCTTTGCTGCCAAACCATTGTCTTGTAGGAGTAGCTTATGACCATCTGAATTGAAACAAAGGATTTGCGCAGCTGACATACCAGCAAAAGCCCCAGCATACGCAGGTAATGGTTTATTTAAAGCCATGGCGTCAATCTTTGCTGCCAAACCATTAGCTCTATAGACTAGCTCAGAACCATCTGGAGTTATAAAGAGGATTTGAGCAGCTGACATACCAGCAAAAGTACCAGCTGGCATACCAGCAAAAGTCCCAGCAGACTCAGGTAGTTCTTCATTTAAAGCCGTGGCGTCAATCTTTGCTGCCAAACCATTGTCTTGTAGGAGTAGCTTACGAGCATTTGGAGACAACATAAGGATTTTCGCAGCTGACATACCAGCAAAAGTCCCAGCAGACTCAGGTAATTCTTCATTTAAAGCCGTGGCGTCAATCTTTGCTGCCAAACCATTATCTTTAAGGAGTAGCTCATGAGCATCTGAATTTAAAAAAAGGATTTGTGCAGCTGACATACCAGCAAAAGTCCCAGCAGATAATGGTAATGGTTTATTTAAAGCTGTGGTGTCAATCTTTGCTGCCAAACCATTGTCTTGTAGGAGTAGCTCACGACTATCTGGATTTAAACAAAGGATTTGCGCAGCTGACATACCAGCAAAAGTCCCAGCAGATGCAGGTAATGGTTTATTAAAATCCGTTGCGTCAATCTTTACTGCCAAACCATTGTCTTGTAGGAGTAGCTCACGACGATTTCGAGATAACATAAGGAATTGCGCAGCTGACATGCCAGCATAATTCCCAGCAGATTCTGGTAATTTTTTATTTAAAGCAGCGGGTTCAATATTTGCTGCCAAACTTTTATCTTGTAGGAGTAGCTCACGACCATCTCGAGTTAAAAAAAGAACTTGCGCAGCTGACATACCAGCAAAAGTCCCAGCAGACAAAGGTAATTCTTCATTTAAAGCTCTAGCTTCAATCTTTGCTGCCAAACCATTAGCTCTACGGAGTAGCTCATGAGCATCTGAATTTAAAAAAAGGATTTGTGCAGCTGACATACCAGCAAAAGTCCCAGCAGACAAAGGTAATTCTTCATTTAAAGCTCTAGCTTCAATCTTTTCTGCCAAACCATTGTCTTGTAGGAGTAGCTCACGACTATCTGGATTTAAACAAAGGATTTGCGCAGCTGATAGCCCAGTTCTTGGTGATTTTTCATTTAAAAATTCTGGGTTGATATCTGCAAATAAATCAGGATGTTCCCAATTTTGCTTAGAAGTCATTTCAAATTCAAATGAAGCGCGCAAGGTTAGTTGAGAGATATCGCTTTCTTGTCTTAATTTTAAAGCGTAAAAAACACGACCAGCAGCAGAATTTTTATAAACTGCTCCTATCAGTTCATTAGCCGTATCGACTTTAATGGCGACAATATCATAACCAGATTGGCTTGAAAGTATTGTGTAATCTCTTCCTTCAGTCCCTTCTAAACGTTCATTCAAACGTACTAGACGGCGAACACTCAATGCATCGCTTGTAAAAAAACCAATCAAGCCATAATTACACAATATTTTCATAAAATACTCCTGGATAAAAATTTAGGATATAATTTTAGCATAAAACACATAAAATAAACATAGAGAGTTATAAAAAAATCTCAGTATGTAAAAGTTGTGTAAATGCAGGAAGGTCTAGATGTTGATAGAAAATGCAGTCTCAATCCCCTCAGCCAGAGCATTCATCCCATAAACTGGGTCATACAATTTAATAGCAGCACCAACAACAGAGGCTCCTGGCTTAATTGCTGACATAAGTTTTTTAGGCTTTGGAACATCGGCCTTGCAAGCATTCCCTAGTTAGGTACGATGAAGAGTTACTCCCTTGTTATTCTGATTAGTTAGCAAAAGAGGAGCATCCTGAATGTTGGCAAGGTAATACGCGTAACTGGTCGCTGCCAGATATAGTTACATTAAATCCAAATAAAAAAAATAAAGAATAATGTACCGCTGCTTCCAATGATGCAGAATTATTGATATCTATAGAGAGTATAGCATCTTAAATATAGGCTCGAGTTTTTTGTTTGCTTCACGTCTTTTAGTGAAGCTAATAAAAAACTGAGCAGGCAA